>CAMWNF010000031.1 GCA_947175535.1 uncultured Bacteroidales bacterium | reverse complement strand
GGGAGCAGCCCTACGGGGAGGTGGCGCGTTGGCGGTCGCGACCGTACGGGTTGTGGAGGGGGGATTCAAATATAAATTGATTTTTACGGGAGTCTTACGAAGATTTTTTGTAACTTTGCATGGTTTTCACGACAGATAGTGTTGACCCCATTCATATCACGCTTAAACAAAGTACTATCGTATGCGCGAAACAAAACGCGCCGTCCTCACGCTCGAAGACGGCACCACATTTGAAGGAAAATCCTTCGGCTATGAAGCTTCGACATCGGGCGAAGTCGTGTTCAACACCGCAATGACAGGCTATCCCGAAAGTCTCACCGACCCTTCTTATGAAGGTCAGATTCTCGTCACTACATTTCCGCTTTTAGGTAATTACGGCGTACCACCGTCCGATGCCAATCCTCTGATGAGTGATTATCTTGAGGACGCCCGCATACATTGCAAAGCCATTATAGCACAAGATTATTCGTGGGAGCACAGCCACTGGCTGGCACAGCGTTCGCTCGCCGACTGGCTAAAGAGTGAGAAAATCCCCGGTATCTATGACATCGACACCCGAGCGCTGACAAAGCATCTGCGCGAAAAAGGCTCGATGCTCGGAAAAATCACAATCGAAGGCTGCGGCGAAGTCGATTTCTATGACCCGAACCTCGAAAATCTTGTCGGCAAGACTTCCACAGAAGGCGTGACACTCTACGAACTGAATACAGACGGATCGTTCGCAACCACCAGCCTCGACCCTGAAAATCCGGCGCTTCCCAAGTCGGATAAAAAGACAGTGGTGCTGGTTGACTGCGGGGTGAAGCACAATATAATCCGCTGTCTGACCCGTCGGGGCGTACGCGTCGTTCGTGTTCCCTGGGATTATGATTTCTCTAAAATCGCATACGACGGACTTTTCATTTCGAACGGACCCGGAAATCCGGATTTCGCGACTGCAACAGTCGAAAATCTGCGCCATGCGCTAAGCGAAGACCGACCAATCTGCGGTATCTGCATGGGCAATCAGTTGCTTGCCAAAGCTGCCGGCGCCAAGACATATAAATTGAAATACGGTCACCGCAGCCATAACCAGCCTGTGCGTCAGGCAGGCACAAACACATGTTTCGTGACGTCGCAGAACCACGGGTTTGCAGTAGACTCGACAACACTTCCCGAGGAGTGGGAACCGCTTTTCATCAACATGAACGACGGCACGAACGAAGGCATACGCCACAAATCGAAACCCTTTTTCTCGGCTCAGTTCCACCCCGAGGCCTCGAGCGGTCCCAAAGACACGGAATTCCTTTTTGACACATTCATCAGCATGCTTTAATATACCTCACCGATTATGACCAATACAGCTCAAAAGAAAATCAAAAAAGTGCTGCTTCTCGGCAGCGGTGCTCTCAAAATCGGCGAGGCCGGTGAATTTGACTACTCAGGCTCCCAGGCACTCAAAGCCCTGCGCGAAGAAGGCATCAACACCATACTAATCAACCCGAACATCGCAACCGTCCAGACATCAGACGGGTTTGCCGACAAGATATATTTCCTCCCCGTAACGCCCTATTTCGTCGAGAAAATCATCGAGAAGGAGCGTCCGGACGGCATCATGCTTGCGTTCGGCGGACAGACCGCCCTCAACTGCGGCGTTGCACTCTATGAAAGCGGAGTTCTCGAACGCTACGGTGTCGAAGTGCTCGGCACGCCGGTGCGCGCCATCATGGACACCGAGGACCGCGAACTATTCGTCAAGAAGCTCGACGAAATCGACATCAAGACCATAAAGAGCGAGGCGGTCGACAACGTTGCCGACGCTCTCCGCGTGGCTAACGAACTGGGCTATCCGGTCATCGTCCGCGCGGCATACGCCCTCGGCGGTCTCGGCAGCGGTTTCTGCGACAATGACGAACAGCTTGTCGCGCTGACCGAAAAAGCACTATCATTTTCACCCCAGGTGCTTGTCGAAAAGTCGCTGAAAGGCTGGAAAGAAGTCGAATATGAGGTTGTCCGCGACCGCTTCGACAACTGTATCACGGTCTGCAACATGGAGAACTTCGACCCCCTCGGCATCCACACGGGCGAAAGTATTGTCGTCGCTCCCTCACAGACACTGTCGAACGAAGACTATCACTATCTGCGTTCACTCGCAATCAAAATCATACGCCACATCGGCATCGTCGGCGAATGTAACGTGCAATATGCGTTCGACCCGGCGTCGATGGACTACCGCGTCATCGAAGTCAACGCGCGACTGAGCCGCTCATCGGCTCTCGCCTCGAAAGCCACCGGCTACCCTCTGGCGTTCGTCGCAGCAAAACTCGGTCTGGGTTACGGACTGTTTGACCTGAAGAACTCCGTGACCCGAAGCACATCGGCATTCTTCGAACCGGCACTCGACTATCTCGTCGTGAAAATCCCCCGCTGGGACCTGGGAAAATTCCAACGCGTCAACCGCGAAATCGGTTCTTCGATGAAATCTGTCGGAGAAGTCATGGCTATCGGCAGAACCTTCGAGGAAGCCATCCAGAAAGGACTCCGCATGATAGGTCAGGGCATGCACGGTTTCGTCGGCAACAAAGACATGAAAATCGACAACATCGACCATGCTCTCGCCGACCCGACAGACAAACGCATCTTCGTCATCGCGAAGGCGATGCAGAACGGTTATGACGTAGAGCGCATCCATCAGCTGACAAAAATCGACCGCTGGTTCCTCTACAAGCTGCAGAACATCATAAACACCTCAAACGAACTCGCGGGCTACAACAGTCTCGAGACCCTTCCCGCCGAATTGCTCCGCCTTGCAAAACAGCAAGGTTTCAGCGACTTCCAGGTCGGTCGCGCCGTGCTCAAAGACAACATGACCGACAGCGAGAAGACGACCCTCGACGTGCGCGCCCTCCGCAAGAGCTTAGGCATCACTCCGGTCGTGAAGCAGATTGATACGCTTGCGGCAGAATATCCCGCGCAGACCAACTATCTGTATCTAACCTACAACGGGACCCAGAACGACGTAGAATATCTGCATGACCACCGTTCGATTGTCGTGCTGGGCTCGGGAGCCTACCGCATCGGTTCGTCGGTTGAGTTCGACTGGTGTTCGGTCAACGCCCTGATGACAGTCAAGCGCGAAGGATGGCGCTCGGTGATGATAAACTACAACCCCGAGACCGTCTCGACGGACTACGACATGTGTGACCGCCTCTACTTCGACGAACTGACCTTCGAACGCGTGATGGATATCCTCGACCTCGAACAGCCCCACGGCACAATCCTCTCTGTCGGCGGTCAGATACCCAACAACCTTGCAACCCGTCTCGACGACCAGGGCGTCAACATACTCGGCACAACGGCAAAATCAATCGACAACGCCGAAGACCGACACAAGTTCTCGGCGATGCTCGACCGTCTGGGCATCGACCAGCCGCGATGGCGAGAACTCACAAGCATGGACGACATCAAGGAATTTATCGACGAAGTCGGTTTCCCCGTCCTGGTGCGTCCGAGCTATGTGCTTTCAGGAGCGGCAATGAACGTCTGCTCAAACGATGACGAACTCGTGCGTTTCCTGCGCCTTGCGGCAAATGTCTCCAAACAGCACCCCGTAGTGGTCACCGAGTTCATCCAGAACGCCAAGGAAATAGAGATGGACGCCGTGGCTCAGAACGGCGAAATCAAGGCTTATGCAATCTCAGAACACATCGAGTTTGCGGGCGTACACTCAGGCGACGCGACAATCCAGTTCCCGCCGCAGAAACTTTATGTCGAGACAATGCGCCGCATCAAAAAGGTGTCGTCGCAGATAGCCAAAGCCCTCAACATCTCGGGACCGTTCAACATACAGTATCTCGCCAAAAACAATGACATCAAGGTAATCGAATGTAACCTGCGCGCGTCGCGAAGCTTCCCATTCGTATCGAAGATACTTAAAATCAACTTCATTGACCTCGCGACACGCATCATGCTCGGTCTGCCGGTCGAGAAACCACACAAGAACGCCTTCGACCTCGACTATGTCGGCATCAAGGCTTCGCAGTTCTCGTTCTCACGTCTGCAGGGCGCAGACCCTGTGCTGGGAGTCGACATGTCGTCGACGGGTGAAGTAGGCTGCATCGGCGCCGACACATCGGAAGCAATCCTCAAATCGATGCTTGCTGTCGGTCTGCGCGTGCCGAAAAAAGCCATCCTGCTCAGCACCGGTTCACCCAAACAGAAAGCCGATATGCTCGATGCAGCACATATGCTCCACAACAAGGGTTACAAAATCTACGCCACGGGGGGAACACATCAGTTCCTCAACGACAACGGCATCCCCGCAATCCGCGTCTACTGGCCGTCACAGCCCGACATGCAGCCTCAGGCACTCGACATGCTTCACAACAAGGAAATCGACCTGGTGGTGAACATACCCAAGAACCTCAGCTCGACAGAATTAAGCAACGGATACAAAATCCGTCGCGCGGCTATTGACCTCAACGTGCCGCTTCTGACCAACGCCCGCCTTGCGTCGGCGTTCATACTGGCGTTCACGACCCTGTCGCCCGACGACATCGAGATACGCAGCTGGGACGAATATTGACAATACTCCTAACTCAATTATTTAATAATTACTTAAACAATCTATTATGAAACATCTATTGCGTCTGTCTGCATTCGCACTTGCCATGACCGCCTCACTGTGGGCGTCAGCCGACAAGTACGATTTCCAGACTGTGCCCGGTGACCCGCTGGACACAAAAATGTACACGCTTGAAAACGGTTTGAAAATCTTCATGAGTGTCAACAAGGACCAACCGCGCATCCAGACGATAATCGCCGTGCGCGTCGGCGGAAAGAACGACCCGGCAGAAACGACAGGTCTCGCCCACTACTTTGAACACCTCATGTTCAAAGGCACAGAGAAGTTCGGCACCTCGGACTATGCAGCCGAAAAACCGCTTCTGGACGAAATCGAACGACTCTTCGAAGTCTACCGCAAGACAACTGACGAGGACGCCCGCAAGGCAATCTACCATCAGATTGATTCGATTAGCTACGCAGCGTCTCTGCTGGCAATTCCCAATGAGTATGACAAACTTATGAGCGCAATCGGAGCATCCGGCACTAACGCCTATACCAGCCAGGATATGACATGCTATGTGGAAGACATTCCCTCAAACCAGCTTGACAACTGGGCGCGCATTCAGGCAGACCGCTTCGAACACCCCGTCATCCGCGGCTTCCACACAGAGCTTGAGACAATCTATGAAGAGAAGAATATGTCGCTTACACAGGACTCCCGCAAACTGGGGGACGCGATGCTGTCGGCACTCTTCCCTACCCATCCCTACGGAACACAGACTGTGCTCGGCACGCAGGAAAATCTGAAGAACCCTTCAATCACCAACGTTAAAAACTACCATAAGACATGGTATGTGCCTAACAACATCGCCATCTGTCTCGCCGGTGACTTTAACCCAGACAATGCGGTCGATTTAATAAAAAAATATTTCGGACACCTAAAGCCCAACCACAATCTGCCGGTGCTTGATTTCCCCGAAGAAATGGCTATCACCGAACCTATCGAGCGTGAAGTCTGGGGTAATGAAGCCGAACGACTTTATCTTGCATGGCGTATACCGGAAGCAAAGAATGAAGACTCTCAGGTGCTGTCAGTAATCTCACAAGTGCTCAACAACAACAAATGCGGTCTTATCGACATTGATATCAACCTCGCCCAGACGATGCTCGGTGCAGGCGCCGTCATATACGGGCTCTCAGACCAGGGCGCATTCCTCCTCATCGGCATGCCTAAAGGCGGTCAGACGCTCGACGACGTGCGCGAACTCCTTCTCGCCGAGATGAAGAAACTCCGCGAAGGCGATTTCTCAGACGAGCTTGTTCCCGCCATCATCAATAATGTCAAACTCAACCTCCAACGGTCTTTCGAAAGCAACGAATCGCGCGCCAACTATTATCAGGACGCATTCATCAACGGAGAAGACTGGGCTGACGTAGTCAAATCATTTGACAATCTTGATAAAATCACTAAAGAAGACGTAGTTGCCATAGCCAACAAATATTTCGGCGACAACAATTATGCCGCCATTTATAAACGTCAGGGACCTGACACGAACGAACTCAAACTGTCGAAGCCCGCAATCACACCTATCGCAATGAACCGCGATAAGTCGAGCGAGTTCCTCAACGAAATTCAGAACAGTGTGGTAGCTCCGATTGAGCCAGTTTTTGTCGACTACGATAAAGACCTCACAAAACTCAAAGCCAAGAACAACACTCCGGTCTACTACACCCGCAACACGACCAACGATGTCTTCCAGCTCACGTTCATATATAATGTAGGTTCGAACAATGACCCGCGTCTTGATTATGCAGGTGAACTCATCGAGCTCTTCGGAACTCCCACGATGACTCCGCAGGATATACAGAACGAATTCTATAAGCTCGCTTGTTCGTTCCGTCTGTCTATCGGTAGTGAACGCTCATATATCGTCATCAGCGGTCTCAACGAGAACATGTCGAAAGCGATGGCACTGTTCGAAAAAATTGTCAAGGAAGCTGTCGCCGATCCTGAAGCCTATGCAGCATACGTCGACCGCGTAGAGCAGTCGCGCGCCAATAGCAAGACCAACCAGCGTCAGAACTTCAGCGCACTTTCGACATATATGGTTTATGGCAAGGACAATCCCCAGACAAGAACAATGAGCGTCGAGAAGTTGCGCGCCTCCAATCCTGAGGTGTTCCTCACGGCTCTCCGCGAACTGATGGACTACGAGCATGAAATCATCTACTACGGCGCAACTCCCGAAAAGCAGCTTCTTGCCGACCTCAACAAAAATCACTACATCGCCAAGAAACCCAAACCCGCGCCCGAACAGAACACCTTCACCATGCAGCAGCCCGAAGAAACAATCATCTTCGTTGCTCCTTATGACGCAAAACAGCTCTACATGTCACTGTACTCCAACCGTGGGGAGAAATTCGACCCTGCAATCGAAGCTCTCCGCACGGTCTATAACGAATACTTCGGGGGTTCGATGAATGCCATCGTATTCCAGGAGATGCGCGAAAGCCGCTCACTCGCCTACTCGGCATGGGCAAACATGACGTCGCCCGCCAACCTACGCCGTCCGTACACCTATCGCGCCCAAATCGCAACCCAGAACGATAAGATGATGGACGCAACGGCAGCTTTCGACGAAATCATCAACGAAATGCCTGTCAGCCCGGCGGCGTTTGACCTCGCCAAGAAGGGTATCGAGTCGCGCATACGCACCGAGCGCATCATCAAAGATGATATCGCATGGAACTATATCAACGCCCGCGATCTCGGTCTCGACACGGACCGTCGCATCGCCGTGTTCGAAGCACTTCCCACAATCACTCTCGATGACGTGGTAAAATTCCAGCAGGACAACGTCAAAGGCCGTACATATTATTATTGTGTGCTCGGCGACCCGAAAGATCTCGACCTCGAAGCTCTCTCGAAACTCGGTAAGGTCGTAATGCTCACCACCGAAGACATTTTCGGCTACTAATCAACTCATAAATAGACTCAAAAGCGCGACTCCATGGTGAGCCGCGCTTTTTATTTTTGCCTGTTGAAATAATTTTCATAACTTTACGGCGATTTTAGAAAAGATTTGGTTCGCTATAAACGCGATTAAAAGGGAATCGGGTGAAAATCCCGAACAGACCCGCTGCTGTAAGTTCCAGCATTTCAGCGTCTGTATGCCACTGACCAAGCAAGAGTGCGACGGTTGGGAAGGCGACGCCGAAAGGAATAAGTCAGAAGACCTGCCAATATTATTAATTCGCACTTATTGCGCTCGAGGTTAAGCGCAGCGATAAACATGTTGGTAAATGAAAACTACCTCTCTGAGGCTGTTATGCGTTCATATATGCATGCTCACCGGCGTGAGCTTCGCAGATTGTGTTTCCGCTCAAGCAACGGAAGCGCCGGACAGTATCATTCAGCTGAATGAAGTGACTGTTTCGGCGGCTCCCCGCAAATTAGCAACGGTTCAGGAACTCGCGGGTCCGGAACTGCAGGCTCTGTCGACAACAAGCATCGCCGACGCGCTGAAATATTTCGCCGGCGTGCAGATTAAGGACTACGGCGGTCTCGGAGGTCTCAAGACAATCAATGTCCGTTCGCTCGGAGCACAGCATGTCGGAGTATATATCGACGGCGTCCGCATCACAAACGCCCAGAACGGTACGGTCGACTTAGGTAAGTTTTCACTATCGACACTCGAATCAGTCTCTCTTTACAACGCCAACAAACTTGATGCCTGTCAGTCAGCCTCGGAGTATGCTTCGGGGGCGACGGTCTATCTCCGTACACGCCGACCGACAGCAGACTCGCTATCGCTGACCGGGCGATGGGCGTCGTTTCACACATACATGGGGCGCGTCAACGCCCAGTTCAGCCGCAAGGGGTGGAGCGGCTTCATCGACGGGGAATATCTTAATTCGAAGGGCGACTATCCTTTCAGATACAAATCTGAATATGAAGACACGGTCGGAAGGCGCAAAAATTCGGATATCGAATACGGACGTGTCGAAGCCGCGCTGTTCCGTAACGGTTTTTCTTCACATCTATATTACTATCAGTCGGAACGCGGCTGTCCCGGCGGCATCGTCAGACGTCTTTCGGACAAATATACCAACGTCGGCAGAGAATGGGACCGCGATTTATTCGCTCAAGCGTCCTATAACCGGATGTTCGCTGAAAAATATGAACTGAAAGCCAATCTGAAATACGCGCATGAGTATCTGCGCTATTGCACCGACTATCCTGAGAATCAAAATACTGCCAAAGTCGACAACCACTATCGCCAGCATGACGCGTTCGCATCGGTCGCCGGAGCATGGTTTCCGACCGACTGGCTGTCGGTCAACATCGCCTATGATATGCGCATGTCGTGGCTCGACGCCGACCTAAAGCGCTTCAGCCCCGTGCGCCGCGAGGATCAGAAGGCGGTGGTGGCGTCACAAATCAACTATCGCTCTCTGCGCGTCGCCGCGTCGGTGCTATATCAGCATTACAAAGACCATACGCGGCTGAAAGTCGGGGCTGCAGACCCGTTGAGCCGCTTTACGCCGTCGGTGTCGCTCGGCTATACGCTCAAAGACTTTACTTTCCGCGCATGGTATAAAACTATCTTCCGCGCTCCGACCCTCAACGACCTTTACTACACTCAGGCGGGGAACCGTAACCTCAAACCGGAATACACCCGTCAGTTCGACCTCGGCGCGGAATATCGCTTCGCCGCACCGCACTGGTTAGTGTCGGTGCAGGCAGACGCATATATCAACCATATCGACGACCGCATTGTGTGTCTGCCGATAAAAGGTACCTACACATGGTCGATGATGAACTACGGCAAGACTTTCTGCCGGGGTCTGAACATGACCGCATCGGGGCGTTATCTCACAGGCGACTGGAATTTCTCGCTACTGACGTCGCTCACCTGGCAACGCGACCTTAACCGCACTGACCCTGAAAACGAGAACAGCTACAACAAACCGATTTGCTATTCGCCGACGCTGTCGTTCGGCATCACGGGCATAGCTGCATGGAAAAACTATTCGCTCACAGTCTCCGAACTGCATGTCGGGGAACGCATGTGGTCGTATGCCGACCCTGAGGACGTGCTTAAGCCATATAATAACGTGGACCTGAAACTGACGGCGGCAGTGTCTAAATTTCTTGTTTCACTCGAAGTCAACGACCTTTTCGACGTGCAATATGAGCATATTCCGCGCTATCCTATGCCCGGACGCAATTTCCGACTGACATTCACGGTAACTTTCTGACAAATCCACTAAAAGATAAAACATTATGCTGCAAAAACTTAAAATCGCGACAGTCATTCTGTCAATCATCGTGCCCCTCGCCTCCTCCGCACAAGAGCGGATAATTCTGCTCAACGAAGGCAACTGGCAGGCTGACAACGGCAAAATCACTTACTTCGAAGACGGAAAAGTGGTCAGTAACCAATGGTTCCGCGACGTCAACGGCTACAAACTCGGCGACACGCCCAACGACATCATCGCGGTGAACGACAATCTGATAGCGATAGCTATAAACTGGTCAAACATCGTTCAGTTCATAACGCCCGAAGGCAAAGCCGTAGCGGCGACGGAAGATGTCCCCAACAACCGCAAACTCGCTTCCGACGGTGATTTTGTCTACATATCATCTTACGGACATGAATGTAAGGTCGGCGACCGCTTTGTCGATTTTGAAAAAGGCTTTGTTGCTAAAATTGACGTGTCGACCTTCAAAGTGATAGCCGCCACAGAGGTCGGTTACGAGCCCGAAGGCATAGCGTACTACAAAGGTCATCTATTTGTCGCCAATACGGGCGGCTACGCATTTCAGGAACCCCACGAATATGAAACGACCGTCAGCATAATCGACGCCGAGACCATGACAGTCACCCGCACGGTCGACACCAAACAAATCAACCTCTACGGCAAGATGTCGCAAAGCGGTAAATATCTGTGTATCAACTCACCCGGCGACTACTACGAAGTGCCTGCCGCTGCAATAATTTTCGACTGCGAAGCTGCTCTCGACGGCAAGCCCGACGAAAAATGCTTTGTCACACTGCCTTACGCGGCGACCTACAACTGCGTCACCCTCGACGGCAATTTCTACGCCATCGGCTCACGCTATTCCTATTATACGGGCGAATATACCTTCAACTACGTCACCCTCGACCCTGAAACGGTGATGGAAACCGAAGGCGCAGCCGGCGTTGATGAAGATTTTCCCGGAAACGTACTTGCCGACCTGAAAAAATTAGGCATGCCTTACGGACTGTATATCAACCCCTACACAGGATATATCTACGCGACCGACGCAGGTGGATTTGTCGAAGGCGGAACACTCTATCAATGGTCTCCCGAAGGCAAATTGCTCGGAAAATTCGGCGTTTATATCAATCCCGCCCATTTCCTCGCTCTGAAGCCCGACAATTACTCCGGTATCAGTGATGAAATCATCGTTGAGCAAAGCGAAGATGCGCCGATTTACAATTTGCAGGGCATCAGAGTCTCAGCTCCGGCTCCCGGCAGCATTTATATCCGCAACGGAAAGAAATTCATTTATTTACCATAATTTAAACCAATCAATTATGAAACTAAAACATCTGTTAATCCCGTTCATAGCCTTTGCTTCGGGTTTCGCGGCTGAAGCCGTCCCGGTCAAGGTGACCATGAACACGGTTTCAACGACCATGAGTCTCGCCCCAAAAGACGGCGGCGAGGCAGTCGATGTCGGCGAACCGACTGCGAGAGTCTACACATTCGACGCTCCTGCGGGCGACTATGTGCTGACCGCCTATGCCTCTAACGGCACAACAGTCAACGGCACGATTGAACTCACCGTGCCTGACGCAACAACTGAGCTGGAATACACCATCCTGACAAACACCGCCTACGTTTCCAACAAAAACGAGGACGGCTCGACATGGAGCGTCGCTAACGGCGACTACACGCTTGATGTCACGGTCAACACACGCGAAGGCGAACGTCAGACCATCACTGTCGGCGAAAGCACCACTGCCGGCAGGAACACCTTCCTTGCGTTCAACGGCAACAGCTACAACGTCGCTTTCATACCGAGCGAAGCTCATCAGGCTGAGGGCTATACAACTCTCTATAAAGCCGGAACGCTGACATTCAATGTCAACGTCTACGGAGCTATACCCAAAGCCGCCGACTACACAATCACTCTGCCGAGTGACGCAGAACTGATGCTCGGCATCAAATTCACCCATTTCACCAATTTCGAGAAGGTTGAACCGAAAGCGACAGAAGTCAGTGGCGACACCAAGACTGTCACCTATCGCCTCGCCGACAATCAGCAGTACAATTACCGCACATGGAAAAAAGACGGTCTGACTCAGGCAGGTTACTTCACTATGAGCATCGATCCGGCAAAATGTCCGGTCGTAGCGTTCACCGAAGCTGATTACAAAGCTTTCAACCCTCATCAGGTAAACCATGACCCGCAAAGCAACAAGGGTTATGAAACAGGAGATATTTTCCTTAACATCAACGCGCAGGGTCATCTGAAGATGAACACGGGCGAGACATTCCTCGCCCATGCGATGCGTACATGGCAGCTGACCGACAACTCGACCAACAACTATTTTATGGAACCTGATTTCCATTACACGGTTGTCGGTCTCGACGGCAAGCCCTCGACAGGCGTTATCGAAATCGAAAATGCCAATACGACAACATCGCCTTGGTCGCAGATTAAGGCAGTCGGAACAGGCACCGCAATAGTCCTCGTCACTTACGACGCAATCGGAGTCAACTACTTCAGCGGAGTAAATAAAACGGAATATCTCGGCGGCGAACACTGGGGTGCGATTTGGCCGGAAAATACAGGCGTGTTTGTTGTGACTGTCGGCGAAAATGCCTCAGGCATCAAGCCCAACATGCTAATCAACGACGAATACAACAAAGAGACTCTCAAACTCGCGGGTAATAATGTTGACGCCGAGCATGACGTATTCTACTATCTCGACACCGAAGAAGGCGCGACTTACACCTTCTCTCCCGAAGGTGTAGCCGACATCACAATAGCCTACCCGACCATCGGCGAACAGACCGTTACCTACAGCGGCTTCGGTTCTGAGGGCGTGACAAAGAACGAAGACGGCTCTTTCACTCTGCTGCTCAAACACGGCAGACAGATTATCAAAATGACCGATGCCGCCGGCAAGTCGGTCTATCAGGTCATCAAGGCAAGAGAATGTCATCGCGAAATCACCAACGTCACCCGTGAAGGCAGTAATATATTCCAGCCGGGCGATAAGATTAAAATCCAGTACTCAGGTCTTTATCATCCCGCCAACAAGCTCGCTGGCATCTATAATATGTCGGCTTACGTGACATATAACGGCATCCCCAACGGTTCATCGCTCATTCTCGGTTCAGGTCAGTACACATTCGGCTCGGCTGCATCTGCCCAGGCTGTATCGATTGACATTCCTGCCGATTACGACGTGAATGCCGCTCCCGAAATCGTTATGGATAACGGTGTTATTCAGGTCAACGGCTACGGCGACCCCATCGGTGCGCACCGCAACATCAATCCCACTGCAGGACGCTCGCCCAATTTCACGGCTATCGCCCACAAGACATATTTCGGAGCTATTCCTGACGTAAAAATTCCGCTTAGCGCAGTCAACACATTTATTATACGTCTGGTGCCTAATGTTGCCGATGCCGACATCAAAGTGATGTTCAACGGCAATGAACTTACTCCCGACGAAAACGGCGATTACAGCGGAACATACGGCACATATAACATAGACGCTCTAAAGGACGGCTATTGCTATTATCATAAGGCGTTTACTATCGGTGACGATGCTGCCGGTGCTCAGACATTCAACATCGAGATGGCTGAACTCGGTAATGCATGGGACGGTAAGACTCTGACCGAACCTGCAATCGAGGAGGATGTATATCTGATTTCAAACGGAAGCGAACTCGCATGGCTTTCAAATTATGTCAACGAAGGCAACGCGACGGCTAACGCGCGTCTCACTCAGGATGTCAACCTCGGCGGCTTCCCTTGGACTCCGATAGGCAATAGCTTAACAAAAACTTTCAGCGGAAACTTCGACGGACAAGGATATGAAGTCAATGAACTGTATATCAATGAACCTACTATCACCTATCAGGCACTCTTCGGTCACCTCAAGAGCGGCTCAATCGCAAATCTGACTGTCAGCGGCGCGGTTAACGCCAAACAATATGTCGGCGGTGTCGTTGCCAATATTCAGGCTGACGGAACTGTTGACCGCTGCGTCAACCTTGCTGATATTACAGGCACAGCCACTTATGTCGGAGGCGTGGCAGGCAACGCTAACAATGCAACCGCCAAAATCACTAACTCCTATAACGCCGGCCATATCACAGGCACGACAAACTGTGGCGGTGTAGCAGGTTATAGCAATGCCGCTACGGTAATTGAAAATGTATTCAACATCGGAGAAATCTCAGCGACTACTGCCGGAGCTTGCGTCGGCGGCACAAATGCCAAAACCAACGTCAAGAACGCGTTCGCAACTAAAGAATATGGTGTCACCACAGGTCAGACCAAAGTTACCGACGAACAGATGCGTTCGGGTGAGGTTGCATATCTGCTCGGCGAAGCGTTCGGTCAGATTATCGGCGTAGATCCCCACCCCGTAATCGGCGGCATGAAAGTGCTTTACGACGAGGATAGCAAGACCTACTACAATGTCTCTTATCCCGTCACGGTGAAGATGAACAATGATTCTCCGACCATGACCCTTACGCTTAAAGGCACAGACACGCCATTCCCTGTCGGCGAACCCGAAAACAAAGTCTACACATTCAAAGCTCCTGCCGGTGAATATGTACTGACCGCCTACGCAACTGACGGCGAAACCGTCAACGGCACAATCGCCATCACCATCGCAGAGCAAGAAGAAGAGCAGGATTTCACAATCGTAACTCACACTGCTTGGGTAACAAACGAACATGAAGACGGGTCTTACTGGACAATTGAAGACGGTGATTACACATTTGAATTCACCGTATTCTCACGCGAGGGCGTCGTGCAGGATATTACTCTCGGCAAGAGCATAATTGAAGCTCGTTATACTTTCCCCGCCATAAGCGGTCAGACATACAATTGTAAGTTTATCCCGAGCGAGGAACATCAGAAAGAAACCTACACCACTCTTTACAAAAACGCGACATTTACTTACAATAATGTAATAACCGGAGAGATACCCAAGTGTAAGGATTATGTAATCAATGTTCCTGAAGGAGCCGGTCTGTTCATTGGTATAAAAGAAGCTCATTTTACCGACTTCACTCCGGTTGAACCGAAATCGGTAGAAACTAATGCCACTGGCAAAACTTATACCTATACATTATCCGACGATCAGGTCTATAACTACCGTGCATGGAAAGAAGGCGGTATTACACAGGCGGGATATTTTACAATGTCAATTGACGATGAGAAACGTCCTACTCTGAACTTTACCACCGAAGACTTTGCTTCATATAATCCCAAACAGATAAATCACGATGTGAAGAGTAATCTCGGTTATGAAACCGGAGACCTGCTGCTCAACGTTAATGAACAGGGATTAGTAACTCTCGCCGTCGGAGATACGTTCCTCGCCCATGCTATGCGTTCATGGGAACTTACAGACTCCGAGGTTGCAAACTACTTCTTCGAGCCTGATTTCCACTACACAGTTCTCGGTCTCGACGGAAAACCCAGCGCCGGGGTTATTGAAATCAGCTCAAACGAGACAAATCCCTCGGCATGGGCTGAAATCAAAGCAGTTGGACAGGGAACCGCAATCGTCCTTGTGACTTATGACGCTATCAAACTGAACACTTATAAAGAAGCTGAGGACAAAGGTTTCCTCGGTGGTGAATTCTGGGGCGCTATCTGGCCCGAAAACACAGGTGCATTCGTTGTGACTGTAGGCGAAACCGAATCTGCCGTTAAACCCAACATGATTATTAACGAAAAGGTTAACGAAGGTCGCCCGAAGAATGCTGGTAAGTATGTCGATGCAGAACTTGACGTTCTATATTATCTCGACAGCGAAGATGGCGCAACCTACACTTTCACACCGGAAGGCACTGAAAACGTAACAATAGCTTATCCGACAATCGGCGAGCAGACTGTGACTTACAGCGGCTTCGGCTCTGAAGGCGTAACAAAGAATGAAGACGGCTCTTATACTCTTCTTCTGAAGGAAGGTCGTCAGATAGTGAAACTTACCGACGCTGCCGGAAACTCTACATATCAGGTGATGAGAGCACGTCCTTGCACACGTGAAATCATTAACCTTACTCGCGAAGGTAGTACTATCTATCAACCCGGTGATCAGATAAAAATTCAATATAAGGGTTTGTTCCATCCTGCCAACAAGATGGCAGGCATCTACAACATGAGTGCTAACGCTTTATATCACGAATTGCCGGAAGATATAGAACTCACAAGCGGTCAGAGCCAATATAAAGTCGGCTCAACACCCGCAGCACAGGCTGTTACGATTGAAATTCCGGCAGACTTCGACGTAGAAGCTAATCCGCAAGTGATATTGACAGGCGGCGTTATACAGGCAGGCGGTTTCGGCGATCCATTCGGCAATCACCGTAACACTGACCCCAAAACAGGCCGTCAGCCAAACTTCACAGCCGTAGGTCAGGTGGCAAACTTCGGTTATCTTCCTGACGTTAATCTAACTTTGACAGCAGTAAGAAAATTCAATATAATTCTTGACTGCAACGTAGAAGACGCCGAAATCACTGTTACTACAGACGGTGAACAGCTCACTCCCGACAGCGAAGGCATCTACAAAGGTACAATCGGTTATTACAGAGTTGATGCCGGAAAAGAAGGCTATCGCTGCTACCATAATGTGTTCCAGATTGCAGAGGACGCTGAAGGCGATCAGACCTTCAAGGTAGTCATGGTTAAGGACGAAAATATATGGGACGGTAAGACAATGTCAGAACCTGAAAGCATCGAAGGTGTATATCAACTTTCGACGGGAGCCGAACTCGCATGGTTTGCAAATCATGTTAATGTTAATGAGGAAGGCGATGATCAGGATGCAGTAATGACTGCCGACATTGATCTTGGAGACTATGACTGGACTCCCATCGGTGACGACGAAAGATACTGCGGAAAATTCGATGGTCAAGGTTTTGCAGTTAAGGGGCTTTATATTTATACGCCTAAAAAGTCTGACAGAGGTTTATTCGGCACAATCACTGGTGCGACCGTAACCAATTTAACCGTTTATGGAAATGTTACCGGCAGATACAGAAGTGCCGGTGTTATCGGTTTCGCGCTATCCAAATCTGTTGTCGACAGATGCGCCAACTATGCTGATGTAACCGGTTTGGATGAAAATGCAGGTGGCGTTGTCGGCAAGTTGTTTATGGGAACCGTAACAAACTGCTATAACGTCGGTGACATCTACGGATATAAAAACAGTGCAGGTGTCGTAGGCTTCGACCAGTTTACGGGTACCATAGAAAATGTGTTCAATATTGGTAAAATTTCCGGTGAAAAGTCGGGAGCATGTGTTTCCGGTACAAGCACCGCTAATTGGTCAAACTTCTATGCACTTGAAGAATATGAATTCCCCACAAGTCTTACAGTTGTCACTGAAGAGCAAATGCATTCGGGTGAAGTAGCTTACAAGCTCGGCGATGCGTTCGGACAGGAAATCGGCGTTGACCAGCATCCTGTTATCGGCGGCAAGAAAGTGCTCTACGACGCAGCGACCGACACCTATTATAATGAGAAAGAACCCTCGTCGGGCGTTGAAGACATAAGCATCGACGGAGATGAAGACCTCATCTACTACAACCTCGAAGGCGTGGCTTCCGACCGTCCGTTCAAGGGCTTCAACATCATTGTAAACAAGGCCAACGGCACAAGCAAAAAGGTGTATATTAAATAATAATTAAAAAAACGGTGGGGTCGCGACCGCCATGCGGTTACACGACAGCCACGGAGCGCAACGATTTCGGTCGTTGCGCTTTTTTTGATTCATATTGAAAAATGATGTATATTTGCGGCAGAAATAAATACAATTCTGTAACACATTATCTCAAATTCAAGTTATGAAAAAGAAATTTATCTGTACAGTGTGCGGCTATGTACACGAAGGTGACCACGCTCCCGAAAAATGCCCCATCTGCGGCGCTCCCGCATCTAAATTCAAAGAAATGGACGAAGACGCTGAACTCAAGTTCGTTACCGAACATGAAATCGGTGTTGCAAAAGGTTGCGACGAACAGATGATTGCCGACCTTACAGCGCATTTCAACGGCGAATGCGGCGAAGTCGGCATGTATCTCGCTATGGCACGTCAGGCTGACCGCGAAGGCTATCCTGAAATCGCAGAAGCATTCAAACGCTACGCCTGGGAAGAAGCTGAACACGCTTCAAAATTTGCCGAACTTCTCGGCGAATGTGTATGGGACACCAAAACCAACCTCGAAAAACGTATGGCAGCCGAAGCAGGCGCAAACGAAGACAAGATGCGCATCGCACGCCGCGCCAAAGAGCTGAACCTCGACGCAATCCACGACACAGTTCACGAAATGGCAAAAGACGAAGCCCGTCACGGTCAGGGATTCCAGGGTCTCTACAACCGCTTCTTCAAGAAGTAAAAATCCCTTCATATAAAGTAAAAGCAGTCGCAAACGTTTGCGGCTGCTTTTATTATTTGACTAAGCGGTAATTGTCTTAGCGGAGGTAGTTTGAGACGCGGAGATTGGAAATTTTCGACTTATAGTCGCCGGTCTTCTGAAGGGGGAACACGAGGGTGCGCTGCTCGGCAATCTTACGGCTGTTTTCGTTCTGACGCCACCAGCGTAGGTTCATGTCGTCGACAAGCTGACCGTTGAGATAGAAGCGGAGCGCATCTTTATCACCCTGAATTTTGACGTGGCTCTTTTCGCCTGGACGGACGTCGTGACGAAGATAATAGAGTTTATCATCGCGGCTGTAACCGAGTGTGCCGGTCACAGGGTTTGAGAGCCAGAAGATGCCGTTGGGTGATTCGAACAGTACCGTGCCTTTCTCTTCCTGCGCTCCATCGATGTCAAACTCGACTGTATAGTCATAGCCGATTTCTGAAATCGGGAGAGTCGAGGCGGGAGCTACGGAAGCGAGTTCGAGAATATCGAGCTGCTCGGGACCGTAAGTTGCGAGATAATTCACTCCCGGTGCTTCTGAAAGCAATGCGCTCTTTGCTTCGAATTCATCAAAGGGGACGGTCACTTTCGTGCCGCTCCAGTTCTTGGCAGCGACGGTCGGGAGAGCGTGCATGATGCGGTGATGGACATCCTTGACTGTCACACCGTTGGTGGGATGGTCATTCCAGAGGGCAAACATACCGCCGATAATCTGCGGGTCGCCTTCCTCGAAGGTGAAGCCGCGGAAATCGTGAGGAGCCCAGGTGTCGTAGATATCGCGTGTGTCGAGATAGTCGTGATAGTAGCCTGCATGAGGAACGATGTAGAGAATCTGGTCAGGCATCGAGACCATCTTGTAACCAAGGTCGTGCATTTCCTGAGGATTGGCAAAGCCGTTGCTCCAGATAATCATCTCCAGACCGTCGACCTTGACAGGCTGCTGACCTTTGGCGTGAGTTAGCGAACCCCACAGCACCGGAGTCTTACCATGCTCTTCAGCGAAACGTGCATAACGGTCTGTGAAATAACGGAATTTCTCAACGACTACAGAGTCGCGGTTTGAATATTCGTCTGTGCCGATATTGAATCGTGAACCAACAAAAACAGGGTCAGGACCGGCAAGGTACTCCGTGAACAGCGAATCGAGAAAGCCGTAAGTTTCTTCAGACATGATGTTGAGATGGTCCTTGCCGTACTCCTCTGGTGTACTACCGATTGACGGACGGAAACGGGTAAAAGCAAGCGAATGAGCCGGCACATCGATTTCCGGTATCACTTCGACGCCGCGACTGAGGGCGTAACGCTGGAAATCGCGGAAATCGTCCTTGCTGTAACTGCCGTCGCGGGCTGTCAGACCGGGAAAGAGTTCGCTTTCGAGACGGAAAGCAGCCTGAGTCTTATCCCAGTCATCGTCGTAGAAGTAAGTGAAACCGTTGTCGTTGAGATGCAGATTAAGCTCGTTGAGCTTGTAATATGACATCACATCGATAAGGTTATAGAGGTAATCGAGGGGTATGTATTTACGTCCGGCATCGAGCTGGAAACCACGGAAACCATAGAGGGGTGCATCTGAAATGCGACCCTTGGGGAGTGTCGAAGCCTGGTCAAAAAGCTGAAGGAGTGTCGAAGCTGCCCAACGCGCACCCTGTTCGGCGGGAGCCGTGACAGTCACGCGGTCTGTGATATCGACCGTATAGCTCTCGGGAGATGCTTTTTTATCAGATTTCAGAGCAAACGAGATATCGCCTTTGCGTGGTTTGGCAGAGGGAACGACTTCGAGCTTACCGCCCGTCATGGTGGTATAGTCCTGAGCGAAGCGACGGGCTATGTCTTCGAGACGCGGGTCGGAGTAAGTGACCCGTGCACCTGCAGGTATCGACAGTTCGCCTTCGCTGCCACGCCAATCGCGGACCTCGGGAACAGTGAATGGTTTCGGATTTGCGGCTTGTGCGGTAGCTGAAAGCGTCAGCAAAGCTACTGCAAGACCTGAGCGGAAAAATGTTCTGATGGTCATAGGGTTTATTAGATTTTATGGTGAATATGCTTTTGAAAAACAAAGGGGACGCGACGGAAGCGCATCCCCTTTTATATATTGATTCGTATAAGTCTGCACTGACCAGGCAGCGGTACTCAGGGGATGAGGTTATGAGCGCGGAAAACTTTCTGAATTTTTTCGAGCGCGGTGGTAACCTGTTCCTTAGTATGCGTAGCCATGAGGCTGAAACGGATAAGCGTATCCTGCGGAGCGACAGCGGGAGAAACGACAGGATTGACGAAGATGCCTTCTTCGAGAAGATCGCGGGTGATGGCAAAAGTCTTGAAGTTATCGCGGATGTAGAGAGGAATAATCGGAGTGGAAGTATGACCAATTTCACAACCCATGTTGCGGAAACCTTCGAGAGCGTAGTTAGTGATTTCCCAGAGGTGCTCCTGACGCTCGGGTTCTTCAATCATGATGTCGATAGCCTTGAGTGCTGCAGCAGTTGACGCGGGAGTGATACTTGCCGTGAAGATATATGAGCGTGAGTGATGACGGAGGAAGTTGGTGATTTCCTTATCGGTGGCGATAAAGCCGCCGAGAGAAGCGAAAGATTTGGAGAATGTGCCCATTACGAGGTCAACATCGTCGGTGACTCCAAAATGGTTGCAGACACCGCGACCGCCCTCACCGAAGACACCGATTGAATGAGCTTCATCGACCATGACTGAAGCGTCATATTTCTTAGCCAACTCGACTATCTTGGGGAGATTGGCAACATCGCCTTCCATAGAGAACACGCCGTCAGTAACAATCAGTTTGACTTTGTCGGGTTCACATTTCTGGAGTTGCTTTTCAAGCGACTCCATGTCGTTATGCTTGTATTTGAGCTGCTGTGAGAACGAGAGACGACGACCTTCGATAATCGATGCATGATCCTGCTCATCCCACAAAATATAATCCTCGCGACCGGTCAGACATGAAACCACACCGAGATTGACCCCGAAACCGGTTGAATATATCATCACGTCTTCTTTTCCGATATATTCGGCTATGCGTGCTTCGAGTTGCTTGTGCAGGTCAAGAGTACCATTGAGGAAGGGTGAACCGGCACAACCGGTGCCGTATTTACGCGTTGCTTCGATTGCTGCTTCCTTTATGCGCGGATCATTGACAAGACCGGTGTAGCAGTTCGAGCCGAACATAAGAACCTTTTTGCCATTGATGATGACTTCGGGGTCCTGCTCTGAAGAGATGGCTCTGAAGTAAGGATAAATACCGGCAGCCTTTGCCTGCTGGGGAACGGTGTACTTTGCGAGTTTAGCTTGTAATAGCTTCATTGTTGGCTGATAATAGATTGGTCTGTTATGAATCCGATTCCCGGGGGATATGACTACGCCACGGTAATCAGGCTGCAAATTTAGCAAAAATTTCTGCAACCTTGTGAACAGATTATAAAGATTCTTATGCTTCGATTACATTTTTTAAGATTTAGCAAGGCGGTTTGATGAATTATACAATGTTTGACTTCTTTAATAGAAATTACATTAACTTTAATATAGGCGATTACGTTCTAACTTGCGAAAACGCGGAAGTAAGGTTCCACGTAACGAAAAACATAACCAAAAACTAACAATTATGGATAAGAAATCTTATTACGTAAACGTCATCGAAGCCAAGGACGGAAAAATGGCAGAAGTATTGAATTTCAATTTCGGCGGTCATCATGATCTCGCCGCAATGGCAGACAGAGTGCGCGAAGCCGGAGTATTCGCCAAAGACAAATACGCCAAGGAATTTGTGCTTGCAATGCGTTTTATGCATCATGTAATCAAAAAGAATCAGGATTCGCCTCTGTTCAAAGAATTCGGCGAACAGTTTGAAACATTCAAGAAAAGCGTTAAGGCACAATTCGGATGCAACTGCAATTGCGAAAGCAAATAAAAACGCTCTCCGTTAGATAACAGTATTTTTCCCGCCGCACGTCAATCGACGCATGCGGCGGGATTTTTTAGTTCTGGTGTAATATATCTTTTCATACTTTATACATATAAAACGATAAGCCTATTTTTTTCGAGGGAATGTTTGGATGATGGGATTTTTTGTTTATCTTTGCATCAAAATAATATCAAAATAATATCATCATGAAAAAGGATATGAATTGTGAGTTCCCATATGAGGGAAGAATTATGAGTGGATTCGGGATGCTTGCCTTAATTTTTCTACTCATTCCGGCTATCGTTGTAACTCTCTTTGTGGTTATGCCTTACGAATTGTATTGGATAGCCGGCACGGTTGCAGGTTTGAGTCTTATTGCGATGCTGATATTGTCATGCGGATTTTTTGTTTTGCAGCCAAATCAGGCGCGCGTAATGATTTTCTTCGGTAAATATCGGGGTTCGTTCAAGCAGACAGGATTTTTCTGGGTCAATCCGTTCATGACAAAGAAAAAGGTATCGCTGCGTATCCGCAATATGGACATTCCTCCAATCAAAGTCAACGATAAGGTCGGTAATCCGGTTATGATAGGCATGGTTCTCGTGTGGAAAGTTCGTGACACCTATCGCGCAATTTTTGACATCGATGCCGGAGACGTGCAGAGCATCACCTTAGGCAGTCAGTCGGTAACAGCTACGTCCTCGACTGCAGGCGTTGCAAAGGCTCTCGATGCTTTCGTCGGCATACAGAGCGATGCCGCTCTTCGCGAAGTCACAGGCAGATATGCTTATGACGAAGAGAACGGCAAATCTGGCGAAATCACTCTGCGCAGCGACAGCCACGAAGTGAACGAGCAATTAGAGACCAAACTAAACGAGCGTCTGTCGATGGCGGGCATTGAAATTGTCGAAGCGCGAATCAACTACCTCGCTTACGCGCCGGAAATCGCCGCCGTGATGCTGCGCCGCCAACAGGCATCCGCCATAATCTCTGCCCGAGAAAAAATAGTCGAAGGTGCTGTCTCAATGGTGAAAATGGCTCTTGAGCAGCTGAAAGAAGAAAACGTTGTCGAACTCGACGAAGAACGCAAAGCTACGATGGTGAGCAATCTGCTCGTCGTGCTCTGCGGAGACGAACCAGCTCAGCCGGTGCTGAACACAGGGACACTCTATCAGTAAACTTTCTTGCCAATGGCTAAACAGCAAAGCAAAGGCTTCCTGTTGAGACTCGACCCGGAAACAATGGCTCTCGTCGAACGATGGGCAGCTCAGGAATTCCGCTCGGTCAACGGTCAGATACAATGGATTATCGCAGATGCGCTGCGACGTCACGGTAAAAACCCCAAGAAGTCTCCGAAAACTTTCACGGAGAATGAGGAAATTTAATTTGACTTCGTCAAAATTGAACCGCACCCCAAAAGTTGGACACAAAACTTTTGGGGTGTAGTTCATTGTGGTTCTTTGGGTGGTGTGTCGCGTTATAAAGCTTCAATATTGTCGGATTGAATGTCATGAATAGATTCCTTTATTCTTTCTACAGACCAGTTCCACCATTGCAAATTCTGTAGTTTCTCAATAATATCCGGCGCAAAACGCTTACGAATTTCTTTCGCAGGCACGCCTCCAACGATAGAATAAGGCTCCACATCTTTGGTGACCACGGCACGAGCACCGATAATTGCACCATCGCCGATCTTGACTCCTGCCATTATTACTGCATCGTATCCAATCCAAACATCATTGCCTATCACGATGTCG
>CAMWNF010000030.1 GCA_947175535.1 uncultured Bacteroidales bacterium | reverse complement strand
AGGCCTGCATCGCGGCGCACCATCGGGATCAGGCGCATGGCGTCGTCGAGAAGGTCTTCGGCACCGAGAGCCTTGAGCTGAGCGACCATGTTGGAGTACATGCCGCCGGGAACTTCGGCGTTCTTGACGAGTTCGTTGGGTTTGGGGAAACCGAAGTATTCTTCGATAGCGTGGCAAGCATCAAGCAAGGCAGCTTCGTCAGATGCTTTCGCAGCAGCGATGGCGCGGTCAAGCTGAGCTTCGACTTCTGCGGGAAGTTTGTCGTTGAGGGGGTCGAATTCGCGCGGGAGCTTGCCGAGATCGAAGTCCTTGAGCGAGTGACGGGCGTCGAGAAGATGTGTGCGGATTTCTCCTACTGCCTTCATGTCGACGTCAATCTCAATTCCGAGTTTCTGAGTGAAGAGGTAGACGAGTTCGATCGCAGGAGCTGCCGAGCCGCCGCCGAACCACCAGATGTTGGTGTCGAGGATGTCGACTCCGTTGATGATAGCCATCACGCTGGATGCAAGACCGTAGCCGGGAGTGCAGTGGGTATGGAAATCAACGGGAACTTTGATGTTGGCTTTGAGTTTGGAGATAATCGAAGCTGCGCGGAGAGGATTGACCAGACCCGCCATGTCTTTGAGAGTGATTATCTTTGCGCCGAGAGCTTCCATCTGCTTGGCTTTGTCAACGAAATATTCATCGGTGAAAATCTTTTCGGGCTCAGCAGGTTTCTTGCCTAAGAGACGACCGAAGAAACCAACTTTTTCGGGTTCGGTCTTTGGGTCGACGGTGTAGCATACGGCACCGTCGGCGATGCCGCCGAGTTCGTTGATTAGACGGATTGATTCCTTAACGTTGTCGATATCGTTGAGGGCGTCGAAGATACGCATTACGTTGAGACCGTTTGCTATAGCTTCTTTATAAAAGCCTTCGAGCACATTATCGGGATAGGGAACGTAGCCGAAGAGGTTACGACCGCGAGATAGAGCCGAAAGGAGCGATTTGCCTTTCATGGCTTTCGAGCACGCACGCAGACGGTCCCAAGGGGACTGGTCGAGATAGCGCATCACTGAATCGGGAATTGCACCGCCCCACACTTCCATAATGTAGAAGCCGGCGTTTTCGTAATAAGGTAATAACTTGTCTATCTCAGCCTGACTCAGACGGGTCGCGAACAACGACTGCTGTCCGTCACGGAGAGTTAAATCACGAATCTTCAGTTTCTTTTTTTCCATAAGACTCTTATGTGTTTATGTTCTGTCAAACAGATACTTTGCAAATGACACACTATATCTTCGGCAAAGCGTTATGTTAAAAGAACGAATGAATTAAATTACAATGCAAAGTTAGACAAATTTTGCAGCATTACGGAAAAATTTCCCCATTTGTTTAGCCCCGTTATATAATTTTAAGGTTCTTCCCCGTAATCATTGATACGAAAGTAGTAATTTTGTAAAAAGCAATTACCAACAAGATGTTCAACTTCTTCAATAAACCCAAAGCACCGGCAACTCTACCCTTTTCGACTGATATCCACTGTCATGTCGTTCCGGGTGTCGACGACGGTTCTCCCGATATAGCGACTTCACTCAAACTGATAGATAGAATGCAGAACTGGGGCATCAAGCGAGTGTTCGCAAGCCCGCATGTGACGCAGAACACATTTGAAAACACTCCCGAAAGTCTCGCACCCATTGTCGCCGGGTTGAAAGAAGCATTGGAGAAGGAGGGAAAGACAGTCGAACTGTCGAACCACGCTGAATATCGTCTCGACGATTTCTCTCTTTCGTTTTTCGAGAGCGGCAACGTCATGACCCTGCCCGGCAATTATATAATGATAGAGAATCCCTTCGTGTCGGAAGCATGGTTTATCGACCAGACGATTTTCGACTTGCAGGTTAAGGGTCTGACACCGATTTTGGCTCATCCCGAGCGTTACAGCTACTATTTCAAGAATCGCGCGCGCTATCGTCAGCTTCACGATGCGGGAGCGAAGTTTCAGATAAACCTACTCAGTCTGGCAGAGTCTTACGGCAAAGAGCAGCGCGAAATTGCCGAACAACTTATAGCCGACGGACTTGTCGACTTCGTAGGTACGGACCTCCATAACGCGCGTCATGCCGACCAGATTGACGCTTATCTCCTCACAAAACAAGCTCACAAACACGCCGCCGCCCTCGAAGGGAAACTGCTCAATGACAAGCTGTAAAACCGAGTGTTTCCGATTGACGAGTCGGACGAGCCTAAGTGCTTTTTTAGAATGCGGAACCTTTTCGTTGACTTCTATGTTATAATTGAAAATAACATTCATTATTATGACACGAAAAGAACTTACCGACGTTATAGCCAATAAAGTGGCTGAAGTTATCAATAATCCCGGTTCATGGGGAGAAGACCCACAGATAAGTATTATTCCGACAACTCTGTTAGTCGGTATTGAACGGCATCATGACGCTGAGCGCACGATTGCATTCAGCGACTACGCCATCGAAGCCGACGCAGTAGAGGATGGTGATTATTCTGAAGATGCAGCCGATTTCCAGTCTGCATCTGACCCTGATTTGTATCCGGTCGGAACACTAATCGACTACGCCAACCACAAACCCGACTTGAAGAAAATCGCTCATCTGGTAGAACAATACATACCCGAACAGTCAGAAAACCTCTACGCAGAGTAAAAATAATCCACTGCAGTTCGGGAATTTAAGTTCCTAAATAAAAGGGCTTAAAATTTTATGGGTGAGATGGACAGGTTAACCCAAGTCCGTCTCATCCGTTGCTATATAAACATATCTTCTTCCGATACACTGTCAGGCTCGAAAAATGCCACATTGTAGATGGGCATATACACAATACCTTCAACCTCTTCTACTTTGCCGGAATTCGAAAGAACATATCCCTGATGAATATTATAATCTTTAGTTGACAAAAAGCGATTAAGAGCACTGTGGACTTTATAGTCTTTGCCTGATTTTACTTCAATCGGAGCTACACTTAGAGTCTGAAAGTCATCTATTAGGAAATCAACTTCTCCGTGAGACTTGTTGTCGTAATAATGTAGTGTATTACCATGAGCAGAAAGCTCCATAGCCACCACGGTTTCATAAACAGAACCTAAATTTATACTTTCTTCGTCATTCAATATCGGTCTGACGTTATTACGGTACAATAATGCAGTCAATAATCCCACATCGTTCATGTAAAGTTTCAGAAGATTCTTCTTCATTGATTCTGCCAACGGAAACTTCGGATTTGACACAGCAGTGGTCTCGAGGGCGATTCCCGACGATATCAGATAGTCCAAATCATCTTCAAAATTAGCAGCTCTTGCCCCCTTTCTATCCTCTACATTCTTGAAGACAATACGTTTTTTTTGATTTTCCATTAAAGATGGGAGCATTTCATACATTCGCTTGATTTTCAGCTTATGTTCCTCGTCATATTGAGAAGCATCCGCTACATATAGTTCATGGATGGAATGTTGTACCTTACGGACCTCCACAATGTTGTGTGTATCAATATATGTGTTGACAACGTCAGGCATACCCCCTACGAGAAGATATCTGCGAAACAAGTTCATTAAACGTTCATGCAAACCAGCGGGCAATGATATATGCTTCCTGAATGATTCCCGCATGAAATCGATAACGTCTTTCCCGACCTCATTGGCTATCAGAAACTCCTCAAAATCCAGCGGATACATTTTCAAAATTTCAATACTGCCAACTGGAACGGAAACTGTGGACTTCAACGATACTCCAAGCAATGAACCACTGGCTATATAGGAGAAACGACTTTCTTCCCGCAGAAATTTCAGCATAGTAAGAAACTGAGGATATTTCTGTATTTCATCTAAAAAAATGATGGTATCTTCTCTTTTCCCCATTCTATCTCCATACAGAGAACTCATAATCAAATAAAAATCTTCTGTCGACCGAACATCTCTGAAATAACCGGAACCATTCGCGTCTTCGATAAAGTTGATTTCTATGACATGCTTAAAAAGTTTACGAGCCACATACCCGATGATATACGACTTCCCAACTTGTCGAGCTCCGGTAACGATCAGCACCTTGTCCGAGCCAGACGTAAGATGCTCATATATTGACATTTCTATTTTCCTATACAACATAATCAACACTTTTTCCTATAAAATCGCAGCCTAAAATTACACTTTTTCCGAATTTTAGACCATCAAAATTACACTTTTTCCGCGAATTAACAAGCCATATTTACACTTTTTCTCTAGAAGAGTCGGAAAATCCGACTTTGCGTTCGGGATAAATCACCAACCTATGCCGGTCACTATATGGCTTTTGATTAGAAATTGCCGTTGAGAATGGTTTCGACGGCGAAGTCGAGCATTGTATCGACTCCGGCAAGAGCAAGCACAGGATCCAGGTCGACTTCACAGCCGGGCGAAGGATTGACACCGTTTTCTGTCGGCAGACCTTGCGCATCAAAGACAGGACACGCTGACATGCGCACTCCCCAGCCGCACGGTATTTCCGAAGAGAATGGCATCCCGCTGCCGCCACCGGTCGTCGCTCCTACAATTTTGACATTCGGAAGATACTGCATGACTGAAACAAAATTATTTGCGGCGCTGAATGTACTTCTGTTCGTAAGTACTACCACCGGCTTAATCCACTTTGTGCGCCCTGTCTCAGCCGGATTGAAGTAATAAGGATAAGGTTCGGAGAAATCATTATGCCCCGGCCCTGTCTTATGACATATCGAGCCTGCCAAAATCCGCTCGGATATGAAACGCGAAACGATTGTCTCGACATTGGTCATTTCACCTCCGCCGTTGTCGCGTATGTCGATTATAACACCCTTGCACAGCGCGAACTGATTAAGGATGGCGTCCAATGCGCTTTCTCCGACAGGATATGAAAATGACGGGTATCGGATATAGCCGACATTGTCGCGCAGAACCGCATAGTCCATACCTCCGACACTCGAATAATCGAACCTCAGGTAATACTGTTCTATCAAGCGTTGGTCGAAATTCTGGGGATAATCGCTCCACCATTTTCTGTAATATGATGTTTTGAACGAAGATGACAGATTGACATGACCGTCTTCCAACTCATCAAGCATCTGCGCGCAAAGATTGAAGAACTCCAATGCTTTCATATCGTCGGCGAGCCGTGCATGGTAGCGCGTATATACCTCGTTCCAATCGACACCTTTTTCCTCAAAAAAACAATAGTGTTCGTCGACAACAGTCCACAAAGCATTGAAATTACCTTCAATATCTTGATTCCACTCTTCGATATGATGGCAAGCCGACATAAGGAAGCCGAAAGAGAATATAGCTAAAATATTTTTCAGATATCCCATACTCATAATCAATACATTGCAGAAATAATTTTAGCCGTGGGTGAAATGGTGCCGCTTCGCTGAACCGAAAGCCATTCGCCGCTGACACCGACTACGAAAGAATGAATAATCTCGCGTGAAACAATATTGTTGACTTTTGTTGACAATATGTTCGCTCGATAGCCGAGTCGCAGATTAGTCGCTCCGAGTCGCAAATCGGCAGTCAGAAGATTATTGAGTCGGAAATAATTGCCCCACCAGGCAGCATGCGCAAGTCCGGCATGATTGCCGAGGTAAATTTCATAATAGAGTTCGCCATAATCCGGAGAAAAGAAAGCACCGGTCACCGGAAGAACCGCCTGATATCGCAGACAAACGGGCAGCCGTGAAATCTTGAAATTATAGACTGCCATGCCCGACACACCTACCGTCCACGCAGCCTTTGCAGACACCGGATTATTGCCGTTGCGCGCGAGATAGAGCGCACCGACATCAAGCAAAGTCGCGCCTCCGCCGTATAATTGTAAGCCTGATATGGATTTAATGCTCCAGCGGCGCATCATGCCCCAGGAAAGGTCAAGGTCGAGATCCCACATGACAGCATTACGGGCGGGATTTTCAGCTCTATTGACCCCGAGGCGACCGGAAAGCTGCATGACCCATTTTTCCGGAGAAAATTTCATCGCCTGCATTCTTTCATATCCGAGACCTATGCTCAGTCCTTTATATTTCAGAGGCGTAAGATACGTGTCACTTAGATGCGACGTTCCGACTTCCAGAGTGTAAGCAGCTGTGACAGGGCGGTATTCATCTTCAACCGCATACATGCATAATGCAGCGAAAAGAGCAACGACAGCCGATAAAAGACGTTTCATAATCAGAATATCCTTTGCTGCCCGGTTATTTCGTCACGCACTTCATCATCCGAACGGTCTTCATCGACATCGTCACGCATGTCAAGGTCATCTGCAATCTGAGTCTCCTCATCTTCATCAGTCTCCTCCACATGCTTCGGTTCAAGTTCTTTCACAGACTCAATCGCATAAGTAGTAAGTCTCTTACCTTTAGCCTTAAACGATTTAACGCCGATAAATTCCTCTGCATCAACAATCAAGGGTTCACGGAAATCGTCGGGAGCACCGAATGTTATCTTAAACATAGCTCCCGGCTTATCACTCAGAGCAATGAGAGTTGAATTTTCATTTTCTCCGAGATACCTCTGCTGTTTCTGAGAAGCCTCGAATGTGAAACGCTTGATGTAGGGATAGCCCTGGTCTGCATCGTTGAGCAATGCGGTCCACACATGTTTAGGACGGAATTTCTCAATAAGCAGGATATTGTCAGGATAGTGGTTGCTCGCGTCGTAGCTCGTCGTGTAATATTCTCCGTTCTTGAGGACTACCAAGACCATATCGTCGCCCTGGAATTCACCGAGGAATTCGCCGCGACCGTCATAGTTGAGACGAAGCACATCTCTGTCGAACCATACTTCACGACCACCAAGCGTGGAGGCTCCGCGTTCTTTCAAGGAGAGACGATGCACCTCATTCTTTGTCACGAGGTTGCCCTGCGACTGTTTGCCCTTGATTGCGAGTTTGGCAAAATCGACATCGAACTGAAGTGTCTTCAGACGCTGCTTTGGTTTGAGAGTGACTTTCACCACTTCCGCTTCGCCGTTCGGGTTGGCGGAGAACCACATTATTCTCGAGCCGGGCGCGCCTTGAGTCACATTATATTCCTTGTCTCGGGTCACACCCGTAACGGCGAAACGCTTCATGTAATATATGCCGTCCGTGCCGCCGTGACGATATATAACATTATAGATTGTGCGGTCGTCGTTGCGCTTGAACACGTTGACAAACAGCACATTTTTATCAACAAACAGTTTTTCCTGCACTTTGACGACTTTATACCTGCCGTCTTTGTAGAAAATTATAATGTCATCGAGCGACGAGCAGTTGCAGACAAATTCGACATTATCGTCCTTTTTCAAAGCCGTGCCGATAAATCCTTCGTCGCGGTTGATGTAGAGCTTCTCGTTCGCTTCGGCGACTGTAGCAGCCTGGATATTGTCGAAACCGCGAATAACGGTGCGACGGGGATAGTTGGCACCGTATTTATCTTTAAGTCGCTGATACCATGCGATAGTGTATTCAATTATACCTTCAAGGTGACGGCGGGTCTCGTCGATATCGGCTGCGAGTCTGGCGATATGGTCATCCGCATCCTTTGCGCTGAAACGGAAGATTCGCTTCATCTTTATTTCAACGAGTTTCAGTATATCGTCGCGGGTAATCTCACGGCTGAAATCCTTTGTAAACGGTTCGAGACGTGATGCGATATGATCGATTGCCGCGTCAATGTCCGGAGCCTGTTCGTATGCCTTATCCTTATATATCCGCTCTTCGATGAAGATTTTTTCGAGCGTTGCGAAAAGCATCTGCTCGGCGAGTTCCGACAGTTTCAAACGCAATTCGGTCTCCAGAATATGGCGCGTAAGGTCCACACTGTGACGCAAAACATCGCTTACGCCGAGGAAATGAGGCTTGCGCTCGGAAATAACGCAACAGTTAGGAGAAATGCTTACCTCGCAGTCTGTAAACGCATAAAGAGCGTCGATAGCTTTGTCGCTCGATGTACCCGGTTGGAGATAAACGAGAATATTGGCATTCTCTGCCGTATTATCATCGACTTTTCTGATTTTTATTTTTCCTTTTTCGAAAGCTTTAAGGATAGAGTCGATTATCGTGCCTGTGGTTTTTCCAAACGGTATTTCTGTAACAGCAAGAGTGCGGTTATCGACTTTTTCTATCTTTGCACGCACTTTTACGACTCCACCGCGTCTGCCGTCGTTATAACGGGTCACGTCAATCATGCCCCCCGTAACAAAGTCGGGATACAGCTCGAAATCCTCACCGCGAAGATAGGAAATCGCGGCATCGATTATTTCATTGAAATTATGAGGGAGCACCTTCGACGAAAGACCGACCGCAATACCTTCAGCACCTTGAGCGAGAAGCAATGGAAATTTCGACGGCAATGTCACCGGTTCCTGTTTTCTGCCGTCATAGCTCAGCGTCCATTCTGTCACCTTGGGATTATATAGAGTGTCCAGCGCGAAAGGAGACAGACGTGCTTCAATGTAACGACCTGCTGCCGCCGATGCACCCGTCAGAATATTACCCCAGTTACCCTGAGTCTCGACCAAAAGGTCTTTCTGACCGAGCTGCACGAGAGCATCATTGATAGAGGCATCACCGTGAGGGTGATACTGCATCGTGTTACCGACGATATTGGCAACCTTGTTGAAACGACCGTCATCGAGAGTCTTCATCGAGTGAAGTATGCGGCGCTGCACGGGTTTCAGACCATCATCGATATGAGGCACGGCGCGTTCGAGAATGACATATGACGCATATTCGAGAAACCAGCTCTGATACATGCCGCGCAGCTGATGCTTGATTACATCGCCTGATGCTGTGTATGGTTTCAGAGTGTCCTTGCCGTCGCCGACAGGGGTGGTGTCTGCGATGTTTTCAGCTTCTTCTTCAGTATTGTCGTAGTTTTTCTCGTCGCTCATCGGTAGTAAGGTTAATTCGGGTCATTTCCGACAAAGTTACGATTTTATTTCCACATTCTATATTTTTACATTAATTTTGTGCGCATGCCGCCAATAACCGGCATTTCGTTTCCGAATCAATCATTTTAATCACATAGTCACATGAAACAAGTCATCACTCAAACCCTTGCCGACAAAGCATGGGCTCGTTGGACAGCATTAATCCTCATCGCTTCAATGATGTTCTTCGCCTACATGTTTGTCGACGTAATGTCGCCGCTTAAATCTCTGCTGGAAGAAAAACTCCACTGGGACAGCGCGACTTTCGGTACATACGCCGCTTCGGAATATTTCCTCAACGTTTTCGTATTTTTCCTAATCTTCGCCGGAATAATCCTCGACAAAATGGGAATACGCTTCACCGGTATCCTATCAGCATCTCTGATGGTGATTGGTGCGTGTATTAAACTTGTCGGCGTCAGCGAATGGTTCGAGACCACACAGCTTTGCATATGGCTTGACAGCTGGTGGACATCATTCCCCGGCAGTGCCAAAATGGCTTCGTTAGGCTTCATGATATTCGGCTGTGGCGCAGAAATGGCAGGCACAACCGTGTCGAAAGCCATCGCCAAGTGGTTCGAAGGCAAGGAAATGGCATTGGCAATGGGTGTTGAAATGTCAATCGCCCGCTTAGGCGTATTTGCTGTGATGTGGATATCTCCGTTGTTCAGCAACATGTTTGACCAGTCGATTGTCGCTCCCGTTGCATTCTGCACCGCTCTCCTGCTCATCGGACTCATCAGCTACATTGTCTTCACGTTTATGGACACACGTCTTGACCATCAGCTTAAAGCCGCAGGAAACAAGAGCGAAGGAGCAGGCAGCGACGAGGAATTTCACATTTCTGACCTTGGCAAAATCCTGTCAAGCAAAATGTTCTGGTTGGTTGCGCTTCTCTGTGTGCTATATTACAGCGGCATCTTTCCCTTCCAGCGTTACGCGCCCAACTATGTGCAGGAAACCCTTAACGTAAGTGCCGAGACCGCATCGCGTCTGTTCAGTGTGTTCCCCATTCTCGCTATGGTTCTGACCCCGTTCCTCGGTGCCTTCCTCGATTACAAAGGTAAAGGAGCTACAATGCTTATCATTGGAGCTGTCATTATGACTTGCTGTCACCTCGGCTTTGCGTTCCTTCTTCCGGCAGTTCCTCAGGTTTGGCTTGCCGTCACCCTTATCCTTGTACTCGGTGTGTCGTTCTCGTTGGTACCTGCCGCTCTGTGGCCATCTGTCCCCAAGATTATCGACGCCAATATTCTCGGGTCGGCTTACTGTCTGATATTCTGGATTCAGAACATCGGTCTTTGTCTTGTGCCGCTCCTCATCGGCGAAACTCTTGACGCAACCGGCGGCTATCGTGTTCCGATGATGATTTTCGCATCGTTCGGCGTTCTTGCAATAATCTTCGGCATCTGGCTCAAAGTGCTCAACAACCGTCACCACTACGGTCTGGAATCTCCGAACGTTAAAAAGGCGGATGCATCAGTTCTCGCAGCTGAAGCCGAAGCAGCAGAAGAATAATAACGATTATCAAAGTAACGATATTTTTCAGCAGGCATCGATACCTCAATCTTTGCCTGCTGATTTTTATATCTTTGCAACCAATAAAAAAACTAATACTTAACTAATCAAAAACCAATCATGTCATGACCAAAATCACTCTACCCGACTCAGGGGGGACCAGATTAGAAGCAGTCGATGCCCTAAGAGGATGGGCGCTATTTGCGATTGTCATCCTTCACTGTATCGAACACTATAATTTATTTTACATACCGTCCAATCTGCCCGATTTACTTCTACGTTTCGACAGATTTTTATTCGACATGACGTTTTCTATCTTAGGTGGTAATGCATATGCAACATTCTCGCTACTTTTCGGCTTCAGTTTTTTCATCCAAATGCGTAATGCTCGCAGAAGAGGCAATGATTTCAGATGGCGGTTTGCATGGCGGATGCTGCTATTGGCATGTTTTGCCATACTACATTCGCTTTTCTACAACGGGGATATATTGCTGCTCTATGCGGTGTGCGGTCTCGTTCTGATACCTGCCAGCAGCATGAATAACAGAACCAATATCATCATTGCTGTGATATTGATGTTGCAACCGCTTTCATGGATAAAAGTAATTTACGCGGCAATCAACCCGGATTATGTCTCGACAGATTCGCTTTTTATGCCTTACGCTATTGCCGCCGAAGAAATCGGGCGTAACGGAAACATCATCCAGACCTTATCGAGCAATCTGAGAGACGGGATCTTATACAGCAACTTATGGCAGATTGAATCAGGACGTATATTTTTGACTCCTGCACTTTTCCTTACTGGCATGCTTCTTGGAAGGCTTAATCTTTTCGAACGGTCGGATCTCTCCATAAAATTTTGGAAAAAAGTGTTATGGATAGGTCTTATAGCAGTTGTTCCATTATATTTCCTGAAAACGTATATACCTCCTCTATTCTGTAACCCGACGATTATAACCCATTACAACGTCGCAATGACACGCATAATGAATGCATCCACTACGGCTATACTCGTTTCGATATTTATTATCTGCTGGTTTTCAAAAGTAAATGGATTTATGCTACAGCGTATGCTGATACCATATGGTCGTATGAGCCTGACTAATTATATTTGTCAATCAATCATTGGTGTTGCAATTTTCTATCATTGTGGGTTAGGGCTGTATGACAAGACCGGTGCAAGCGCTTGTGTAATAATCGCGATTATAATCGTCACACTACAGTCACTTTTTAGTTGTGACTGGCTTAAACATCACAAACAAGGTCCGCTCGAATATATTTGGAAACGACTCACCTGGATGAGATTTCGACAGTGACTGATTCCTGTGATTTGATATAGACAGGATATGCTACTTCTCCGGCAAAGACTGTGGTCGCGCCACCTTTGTCCGAATAAATCGTAAACCGTGTAACTTTTCCGTGTGACCATTCGGCGTCGACAGTGTAGGCTCCGCGTGCCCGCAACCCCTTGAAGCTACCGTTTGCCCATGCGTCGGGAAGTGCGGGAAGCAATATAATCGACTCAGGGGTGGACTGGATAAGCATCTCGGCTACGCCCGCCGTACCTCCAAAATTTCCGTCAATCTGAAAAGGAGAATGCGCATCAAGCAGATTGGGATATGTGCCACCTCCCCGACGCTTATCCGGCCCTTTATATTTATCAGGGCTTACATATTTAAGGAGTCGGCGATACATTGAATAAGCCTTGTCTTCTTCCGCGAGTCTCGCAAGAAGATTTACACGCCATCCAGTGCTCCAACCCGTAGTGTTTTCGCCTTTTATATCCAATGTCTTCAAAGCAGCGCGCGCAATGTCCGGAGTAGTCGATAGCGAAATATGATGACCGGGAAACAAACCAAAAAGATGGGACTGGTGGCGATGTTGAGGGTCTTGTTCTCTGAAATCTTCCGCCCACTCCTGAAGCTGACCTGACGCCCCGATTTTATAATCAGGCAATCGTGCGAGAGTGGCATCAATAGCAACAGCCAGCTCTATATCGCAATCAAGTTCACGGGCCGCATCGCGCGTGTCCGCCAGACATTCACGGATTATGGCAATATCCGCATAACAGCCTTCGCTGGTTGCAACCGGATTGCCATCAGGAGCGATGAATCGATTTTCGGGTGATGTCGATGGGGAGGTTATAAGTTTCCCATCGGCATCTTCAACAAGCCATGCAAGACAGAATTTCGCAGCTCCTTTAAGCGCAGGGTAATACTCCCGCAGGAAATCCATGTCTTTTGTAAAAAGATAGTGTTCCCAAATATGTGTTGACAGCCACGCCCCGCCCATGTTCCAGTTCGCCCACATCGGCTGTTCTTGTTTATGCCCAACCGGGCATGTCATCGCCCATATATCACTGTTGTGGGCTGCACACCATCCGTCTTCTATGCCATAATATTCGCGGGCAGTAAGCTCTCCGGTAATCGGGAGCTGCTTGATAAATGTTAGCAATGGTTCGTGCAATTCGCTCAGATTCGTAAGCTCCGCGCCCCAATAATTTTCCTCAAGATTAATGTTGACCGTGTAATTCGAGCGCCAAGGAGCATATATTTGTTCATTCCATAATCCCTGAAGATTGGCAGGAACGCCCGGCGTGCGCGAACTGCTGATAAGAAGATAGCGACCGTATTGAAAATAGAGTTCTTCCAAATCCGGGTCATAACTATGGTTGTCATAATATGTCTTCAGTCTCAAATCAGTCGGCAACTGTTTCAGTCTGAAATCCGACGAGCCCAAATCAACGGTGACACGTGAGAATAAATTACCATAATCCTCTTTATGATGGGTTAAGATATCTTCATAAGACTGCGATAATGCGTTTTTCATCTTTGCATCGGCAATTCCGATGTAATCTTTTGAGGATTGAGCGGGATTGACCGCTGAATTTTCAAAATTGGTTGCCATAGTCACATATACAGTAAAATCGGTCGCATCATTAATCTCTATGCAATCATTCGCAGACTTTACCGTACCCGACCCGGAAATTGCCGCGATATTAGCCCTGAAATGGATTCCACGCTCGGGGTCATATAACATCGCATCGACTTTCTTGCCATTTTCTTCCGTAAGAACAAAACCATAGGGTGCATACCCGTCGGCGGAGATACTACCGTCACTGAATGAACATTCATAAGGCAGCAGAGACTCGAATGATACAGACAGGTCAACCGGTTGCGACGAGATTAATTTCACCACTATAAGGCTGTCAGGAGCTGAAGCAAAATACTCGGTGACTATATCATTCGTTCCTTTAGTATATCTGACTTTTGACACGGCTGTGTTAAGGTCGAGTTCGCGGTTATAGTGTCTTACCGGGGTCTTGTCCTTGAAGTCTATCAACAGATTGCCCAACGGCAAATAATATTGGCTGTTATGTCCCTGCATGTTACGCTGAAGATCTTCGGCAAGCGAATAATCACCGTCGCGCAAAGCCTGTCTTATTTCCGGCAGCCATTTATAAGCCGACGGATTATAAGCTGCCGTATCAGGCTCACCACTCCATAACGTTATGTCATTCAACGATATTCGTTCATTATAAGGATTGCCATAAATGATTGCTCCCTGACTGCCGTTGCCTATGACAAAAGTTTCTTCGAAGAAATCTGCCGGTCGGTCAAATCTGAGTTTTAATTCATTGGCGGCACATGATAATGCACAGGTAAAAAACAGAACAAAAAGGCTTATTGGTTTATTCATGGTTAAATCTGTCTATTAATTACGCACAAAGATACAAAAATTCACATTCAACGGTTTTTCAATCCGCGCTTAGAATCATCATATTCATAAAAAATTCGTAACTTTGCACTCTGACAAAAAAGAGCAATCAATGCAGAATATCAGAAACATCGCTATTATAGCCCATGTCGATCACGGCAAAACGACTGTCGTCGACAAAATGCTCCTTGCCGGACACCTTTTTCGTGACAACCAGAACGCCGGCGAACTTATACTCGACAATAACGACCTCGAACGCGAACGCGGTATAACAATCCTATCCAAAAACGTATCCATCAACTACAAAGATACCAAAATCAACATCATCGACACTCCCGGACACGCCGACTTCGGCGGCGAGGTCGAACGAGTTCTGAACATGGCTGACGGATGTCTCCTGCTCGTCGATGCGTTTGAAGGACCGATGCCCCAGACACGTTTCGTGCTCCAGAAGGCAATTCAAATCGGATTGAAACCGATTGTCGTGATTAACAAAGTAGACAAACCCAACTGCCGTCCTGACGAAGTGCAGGAAATGGTGTTCGACCTGATGTTCAATCTCGACGCCACTGAAGACCAACTTGATTTCCCGACAGTATTCGGTTCGGCTAAAGAAGGATGGATGAGTACCGACTGGAAGCAGCCTACAGATAACATCTTGCCGTTGCTTGACGCAATCATTGAGCATATCCCTGCACCGGAGTCAATCGAGGGAGACGCTCAGATGCTTATCACGTCTCTTGACTTTTCAAACTATGTCGGTCGTATAGCAGTCGGTCGTGTTCATCGCGGCACTCTGCGTGAAGGCATGGAAATCGCTCTCTGCCGACGCGACGGCTCAATATCGAAACAGCGTATCAAAGAGCTTCATACATTCGAAGGCATGGGGCGCAAACGTGTTAAAGAAGTAAGCAGCGGCGATATATGCGCGCTCGTCGGCATCGAAGGATTTGAAATCGGCGACACAGTTGCAGACGTAAACAATCCCGAACCACTGCCGCGAATAGCAATCGACGAGCCGACGATGTCGATGACATTCACTATCAACGACAGTCCGTTTTTCGGTCGTGACGGTAAATTCGTGACTTCACGCCATATAGCTGAGCGCCTTACAAAAGAGCTTGACCGTAACCTTGCCCTGAGGGTTGAGAAAGCTCCTAATGAAGACGTCTGGACAGTCTATGGCCGCGGGGTGCTTCATCTCTCTGTCCTTATCGAGACCATGCGCAGAGAAGGCTATGAACTCCAGGTCGGTCAACCTCAGGTTATCATCAAGGAAATTGACGGTCAGAAGTGCGAACCGGTCGAATTGCTCACAATCAACGTCACAGAGGAATATTCGTCGAAAATCATCGACATGGTGACACGCCGCAAAGGTGAAATGCTCACTATGACCGCTCAGAATGACCGCGTGCACATGGAATTCCAGATACCGTCGCGCGGCATTATCGGACTTCGAAACAACGTGCTGACCGCATCTGCGGGCGAAGCCATCATGGCTCACCGCTTTCTCGAATACCAGCCGTGGAAAGGCGATATCGAACGCCGTACAAACGGCTCGCTCATCGCTCTCGAAGCCGGAACAGCCTACGCATATGCTATCGACAAGCTGCAGGACCGCGGTCGCTTCTTCATCTTCCCTCAGGAAGAAGTCTACGCCGGTCAGGTCGTAGGTGAAAACGCCAAGGACAACGACATTGTGGTCAATGTGACTAAATCGAAAAAACTGACCAACATGCGTGCGTCAGGCGCCGATGACAAGGCTCGCATAGTTCCGCCCGTAGTGTTCAGTCTTGAAGAGGCTCTCGAATATATAAAGGAGGATGAATATGTCGAGGTGACTCCTCATCATATCCGCCTTCGCAAGATTATACTTGACGAAATCGAGCGAAAACGCGCAAACAAGAGCTAAGCACTCTCCAGCCACAAAGAAATGCAGCCCTTTTCGTTAAACATACGAGGAAACCTGAAAATGTTCGACAGACCAGCGGTCATGGCGATTATCAATGTTACGCCGGATTCGTTTTACGACCAAAGCCGTAACTTAACATCCAATCATATCGCCGAGTCTGCCCGTCGTGCAGTCGATGAAGGTGCTGACATAATCGACATAGGAGGGTATTCTTCGCGTCCGGGAGCTGATAATGTGGCGGAAGATGAAGAATTGGACCGCCTTGCGCGCGGACTGGAGGCTGTCAGAAAAGTGGCACCGTCAATTCCTGTTTCTGTCGATACATTCCGTTCGGAAGTCGCCCGTAAATGTATTTCCGAACTCGGAGCCGATATCATCAATGATATTTCCGGCGGGAATCTCGACCAAGAAATGTTTGACACAGTTGCCGCATTGCGCGTTCCCTATATTCTCATGCACATGCACGGCACTCCGGAAACCATGCAGTCGATGACAGATTATCCTCAAGGTGTGACGGCAGGGGTTATTGCAGAACTCGCTCCGAAACTTGAAAAACTTGCATTACTCGGAGTAAATGACGTTATAGTTGACCCTGGTTTCGGGTTTGCCAAAACCCTCGAACAGAATTACCGTCTGCTCCACGACCTTGAAGCATTTGCGATGCTCGGCAGACCTGTTCTTGTCGGTGTATCAAGAAAATCCATGGTTACGCGTCTGCTCGGCATCAAGCCTGAAGATGCTTTGAACGCGACAACGGTGCTGAACACGATAGCCATAGAACGCGGTGCTTCGATACTCAGAGTTCATGACGTACGCGCCGCACGCGAAACCGTCCATATAATATCATGCCTTCATAACGCCTAACATATCCTACCATGCCGACGTTCGGAATAAAAGACATAATAGACATCATCATCGTAGCTTTGTTGCTGTTCTACATCTACAGACTCATGAAAGAGTCAGGCACCATCAACATCTTCTACGGTATCATGGCGTTTATAGTGGTCTGGGCATTGGCATCGGAGATATTCAACATGCGCCTAATCGGCACGATTTTAGACAAGTTCATGAGTATCGGACTCCTGATACTTGTCATCCTGTTTGTCGACCAGATAAAACGCTTCCTCGTCGAATTAGGCTCTCACCGGCGATGGCGGTTTCTAAATCAGATTTTTCATCATCACAAAGCCGAGATGGATGCAGATTCCCGTAAATGGGTAATGCCGATTGTGTATGCCTGCATGTCCATGTCGAAAAGCAAGACCGGCGCGCTGATTGTCATCGAGCAGTCCATATCTCTTGACCCTTATGAAAAGACGGGAGATATAATAAATGCTGAAATCAACACCCGCCTTATCGAGAATATCTTCTTCAAAAATTCACCTCTTCACGACGGTGCGATGATAGTCGCAGGTGATAGAATAGCCGCCGCAGGCTGCATTCTCCCGGTAAGTCATGATAGCGACGTGCCTCGTTCGCTGGGACTCCGCCACCGCTCGGCTCTCGGCATCGCCCAGGCGACAGACGCGGTAGCGATAGTCGTTTCGGAAGAGACGGGCAATATCTCGATGGCACACCGTGGACGCCTGTCGACCAAACTCACGTCCACCGAACTCGAGCATCGTCTGTCGGCTCTTACTCCACAATAAAAATCTCTCTTACCGATGAAAGGCATTGTACTCGCCGGCGGTTCCGGCACCAGACTCTATCCGATAACACTCGCTCTGACAAAGCAGCTCGTTCCGGTCTATGACAAACCGATGATTTATTATCCGGTTTCAAACCTGATGCTTGCGGGCATCCGTGAAATTCTTATCATCTCGACTCCGGTTGACCTTCCGCAGATAGAGCGTCTGCTGGGTACGGGTGAAAGATGGGGAGTGAAATTTTCATATGCCGTGCAGGAATATCCCGACGGACTCGCCCAGGCTTTTATAATCGGAAGGGAGTTTATAGGAGACGATAATGTATGCCTTACGCTCGGTGACAACATCTTTTACGGTCAGGGCTTCACCGGCATGATGCTCGATGCAGTAAGCAATGCCGCCGAGGGCTATGCAACCGTATTCGGTTATCCGGTATCAGACCCGCGACGCTTCGGTGTAGTAACTCTTGATGAAAAGGGAGCGCCGGTTGCAATTGAAGAGAAACCCGAACACCCGCGCAGCGACAAGGCTGTTGTAGGTCTGTATTTCTATCCCAATAACGTTGTCGATATAGCGGCAGAAGTGAAACCGTCTGCCCGAGGCGAGTATGAGATAACGTCAGTTAATGAACGATACCTGTCTGACGGCAGACTTAGGGTGAAATGTTTCGGCAGAGGTTTCGCATGGCTTGACACCGGCACAATCGATTCGCTAATCGACGCATCGAACTTTGTCGAAGCTATAGAGAGACGTCAGTCTGTGCTTATCAGTTCACCTGAAGAGGTAGCCTTCCGTCGCGGTTTCATTTCGGCTGAACAACTCCGGGAACTTGCCGAACCGCTTTGCTCAACATCATACGGACAATACTTAAAGCATCTCGCCAATGGAAAAGTTTTTTGATGTCCATCTGATTGAGTTTCCGAAAATCGAGGACCCGCGCGGCAATCTGTCGTTTATCGAAAGCGGTGAACGGCTTCCTTTCGAAATCGAACGCGTCTACTGGACCTACGACATTCCTTCATGGCGTGAGCGTCACGGACGGGCTTTGCGCACCTGCGCCGAACTTATCATCGCCACCTCCGGGCAATGCACCGTCACTGTTGACCGCGGCGACGGAGGGGAAAAACAGATAACGCTTAACCGCAGCAACATCGGACTCTATCTGCCCCCGATGACCTGGAGGAGCATCACAGATTTCGTGACAGGAACAACATGTGTCACGTTGGCGTCGAAACTCTACGATGAAGCCGATTATATAAGAGATTATCAACTTTTCAAATCCTCACTGACAGATGAACTGCAATAATCACCGTCTATCCAACATCGATGAATGCAGAATCATCGAGATGAGAACAGTCAGTCATGCCAACGGCAAACTGTCGGTAATGGAAAATCTTGCCACGGCACCTTTTTCAATACGCAGGGTCTATTATCTCTACGACCTGCCGGCAGGTACCGAACGAGGCGGTCACTCGCATGTGGTCACTCATGAAATCGTGATAGCGCTGAACGGGTCGTTCGATGTTGTGGTTGACGACGGGAAACGAACAAAGCGCGTCACTCTCAACCGCCCTGACTGCGGCCTACTGCTTCCGGCAGGCATCTGGAGAACTCTCGATAACTTCTCGTCCGGTTCGATTTGTCTGGTGCTTGCGTCCGAAAAATATGAAGAGAGCGACTATGTCCGCGACTATGAAGATTTCAAACGTCTTACAGCCGATAAATAATGCGACCGAAACGATATACATTTCTCGACCTTAAGACTGTCAACGAACCGTTTGCAAGTCAGATTGCAGACGCGATGGTCAGTGTTGCGGATAGCGGACGGTATATAGGCGGTCAGGAAGTTGCATCTTTCGAAGCCGAACTTGCCGAAAGCTGCGGTGCAAAGCATTGTGTCGGGACAGGTAACGGACTTGATGCGCTGCGTCTTATACTGAGGGCGTATATCGAGATGGGACAGATGGCGGAAGGTGATGAAATAATCGTGCCGTCAAACACATACATCGCTACGGTGCTTGCGATTACAGATAACAGACTCGTTCCGGTGTTCGCCGAACCTGATTCGAGGACAATGAACCTCGACAGCGCGCGTCTGGGAGAATATCTCACCGGGCGGACTAAGGCGATTATGACCGTCCACCTCTACGGACGTACGGCGTTCGATGAGAGCATGAGGGTATTCGCACACGACAATAATCTGAAAATCATCGAAGATAACGCTCAAGCTATCGGAGCGACAACCGCTGACGGAAGGCAAATCACCGGAGCACTCGGCGACGCGGCGGCGTTCAGTTTTTATCCGACTAAAAACATCGGTGCACTGGGCGATGCGGGAGCCGTCACTACCGACGATGCTGAATTGGCTGCTGCCATCAGGGCGATTGCCAATTATGGTTCCGACAGACAATATCACAACATTTATCAGGGAGTCAACAGCCGTCTTGACCCATTGCAGGCTGCGATATTACGTGTGAAACTACCGCATCTTGACGAAGAAAACGCTGTCCGCCGCGACATAGCGCGTATATATGAAAACGAAATTGACAATCCGGCTGTCATCAAACCTCTTTTCGCGGATGACAAGAGTTCGGTGTGGCATCAGTACGTCGTCCAGGTCGAAAATCGCGAGGAATTCCGCAAATATCTTCTTGAAAGGGGCGTTGAAAGCGCCGTTCACTATCCTCTCGCACCTTTCGACCAGCCTTGCTATAGTGCCATCTATCAACCCGACTGCCCTATAGCGAGGAAGCTTGCCGCAACGGTCGTCAGTCTGCCGGTCAGCCGATGCACTTCCGAATCAGACGCACATGAAATCGCAGCCATCATTAATTCATACAAAGCGAGTGAAAAATGATTGATAAGTCTACATTTGATAATCGGACTGCACTGTTTCACACCTTCGGCTGCAAGCTGAACTTCGCGGAGACGTCGACGGTGGCGCGGATGTTTGCTGAAAAAGGTGTCCGCCGCATCACTCCGGGTGAGACTCCTGACTTCATCGTCATAAATTCCTGCTCGGTGACAGATCTTGCCGATAAAAAATGCCGCCAGGCAATCCGTTCGCTTAACCGTCGCTTTCCAGACGCTGCAATTATAGTGACGGGGTGTTACGCTCAGCTGAAGAGCGATGAAGTCGCCGCGCTTCCAGGTGTGAAAATCGTCGCGGGCATCGACCGTAAACTTGAGTTATGCGATTTCGTCGAAAAATGGTCGGCGGAGCATCAGCCTCTGAGTATCGTCGGCGACAGCAAGGATATACGTTCGTTCATGCCATCATGCTCACGCGGCGACCGAACACGTTACTTTCTGAAAGTTCAGGACGGTTGCGACTACTGGTGCACTTACTGCACGATTCCGAAAGCCAGGGGTCGGTCGCGCTCGGGCACGATAGAACAGATTGTCGGTCAGGCGAGAGAAGTGGCAGCCGAAGGCGGCAAGGAAATCGTAATCACCGGTGTCAACATAGGCGAATTCGGCAAAGGGCGGGAAGATAATTTTCTCGAACTTATCAAAGAGCTTGACGAAGTCGACGGCATCGAACGCTATCGCATCTCGTCAATCGAGCCAAATCTACTGACTGACGAAATCATCGAATTTGTCGCCAAGTCGAAACGGTTCATGCCTCACTTCCATGTGCCGTTGCAAAGCGGCTCAGATGTCGTGCTGAAACTTATGCGGCGCCATTATGATACGGCACTCTTCGCATCGAAAATGAAGAAAATACGAGAGACAATCCCTGATGCGTTCATCGGCGTCGACCTTATCGTCGGTGCGCGAGGCGAAACGGAGGAAGAGTTCGCCAAATCAAAAGCTTTTGTCGAGAGTCTCGATATATCACGTCTGCACGTGTTCACATATTCCGAGCGACCGGGAACAAGAGCACTTGAAATCGAGCATGTGGTCAGTCAGGAAGAAAAGCATCGTCGTACACGTCAGATGCTGGCTGTCAGCGAACGCAAGCTCGAAGAATTTACGCGTCGTTTCATGAACACGGTGAGACCAGTGCTGCTTGAGCATCCGCGGGCTGGTCACCCGCTGAGCGGATTTACGGACAATTATCTCAAAGTTGAAATCAACGGAGTCGAGCCGGCTAAAGCAAAAGCTCTTGACAACACAATCGCTGATGTAGTCATCGGTCATCCTATAAACGAACGCGAAAGCGTTGAGGCAAAACTGATATCGAAATGAAAAAGTTTCTTCACGCCATATTTTACGCCGCCATATATTGCTGTGCGCTGCTGCCGTTCTGGTTGCTCTACAGGGTTGCCGACATCACGTTTCCGGTGCTCTATCACGTCATAAGATACCGCCGCAAGACAGTCGCCGCGAATCTCCGCGAAAGTTTTCCGGAAAAAAGCGAGAGAGAACTCAAGCAAATCGAACGGAAATTCTACCGCAACTTCGCCGATTATATTTTCGAGACGATAAAGCTGTTGCATATCAGCGATAAAGAGATAAGCAAACGCATGACATTTGAAAATCTCGACATCATCGACCGCTATACGAAGGCGGGACGGAGCGTTGCAGTCTACTTCTCTCACTGCGGCAACTGGGAATGGGGAACGTCAGTTACCCTTCACTCGGCATTGCCGGTCAACAAGGAGGTGCTGTTCGCTCAGGTCTACCGTCCGCTACGCGACAAATGGGCTGACGGGCTGATGCTTAAACTCCGGAGCCGCTTCAATTCGCTATCGTTTACGAAAAAGAACGTTTTCAGAGACATCATCAGAGAATGTCGGCACACGGGATTGCCAGCAGTCGTCGGCTTCATGAGCGACCAGCGTCCGAGCCACGGAGACCTGATTCATGTTGTCGAATTTCTGAATCATCCCACAGCATTCATCACCGGCACGGAGACCCTCGCCAGAAAGCTTGACATGGGTGTGGTCTACTGGGACATGTATAAACCTCGCAGAGGCCATTATCACGTAGTCACCCGTGACATTACCGGCGATATCGCAAATCGCAGTCAGTTCAGCGTCACCGATCAGTATGCCGAGATGTTACAGACTACAATCCTCCGGGAGCCGTCACTCTGGCTTTGGAGCCACAAACGCTGGAAAAAGAAAGTTACATTTGAAGACAATGAACAAGCACGACAATAATAAGCGACCCGATGTAGCCGTCATAATACTCAACTGGAACGGAGAGCGTCTGCTGAGTGAATTTCTGCCCGAAGTCATCGCCACGACCGACCCGGCAATCGCCAGGGTGATAGTAGCAGATAACGGCAGCACAGACGGTTCGCGCCAATTGCTTGAGAGCCGGTTTCCCGAGGTCGAGAGGCTATATTTCGACACAAACCATGGGTTTGCGGGAGGATATAACCTCGCCATAGAGCTAACGGATTACCGTTATACGGTGTTACTCAACTCGGATGTCGCGACAAGCGCGGGATGGATAAAGGAGCTGTATGACTTTATGGAGAGCCATCCCGATGTCGGAGCATGCCAGCCCAAGCTACTGAGCTACAATAATGTCGAGAAGTTCGAATATGCAGGAGCCGCGGGCGGTTTTCTCGACCGCAACGGTTATCCATATTGCCGCGGTCGCATCTTTGATACCTGTGAGACGGACGAAGGTCAGTATGACAGCAACATCGAAGTCTTCTGGGCAAGCGGGGCATGTCTGATGGTGCGCTCAGACCTTTACCGCGCCGTGGGCGGTCTCGACACCGCCTTCTTCGCGCACATGGAAGAAATCGACCTTTGCTGGCGCATCATGCTCGCAGGTTACAAGGTGATGGCTGTCTGCGAAGCGGAAGTGTTTCATCTCGGCGGCGGGTCCCTGCCCGACTCCAATCCGCGCAAGACTTATCTCAACTTCCGCAACAATCTGCTGATGCTCCATAAAAATCTGCCTAAGGGCGTCGGTAGTCGGAAACTGCTTTGGCGCAGAATGCTCGACACTCTCGCATGGGCAAAATATGTCGCGACATGCAAATTCAAGTTCGCAGGTGCAATCGTGAAGGCTCACCGTGATTTCTCAAAAATGAGAAAATCATATAGCTCGCATCCGAAAGTAAACCTGTTGGCTGTGCGTCCGTATACGCGTCTCAATATTCTAACTTCATATTACCTTTTTCGTCGTAAGTTCTTCTCCCAGTTGAAGGTGAAGTAGTTGCAAACGAGGCAATATCAAATGTGTTGGCGGGAAGCGGGTGAGGCCTATAATATAATAAGCTGTCTTCCCTAAGGGTGGGGAAATCGGAGGACGCTGTTGTCAGACAGATATCCGCCTATCCTTTTGTAGTAGGTTTTCCTGTT
>CAMWNF010000029.1 GCA_947175535.1 uncultured Bacteroidales bacterium | reverse complement strand
TCCTGACAACGATTGACGAAAAAATGGGAAAGGCTATTGCTGAAGCGGGAGACGTCATTTATGTCAACGGAGCTTCCGGAAATGCAGTCAGCCAGCTTACCGACAAACTCGACCAACTTGAAAAATCCGAATTCAAAAGGGTCAACTACAAGGCAAGTGCCGAACAGTTCCCTACATTCGCTTGGATAGCACTTCTGCTTCTCGTCATAGACATCTTTGTACTTGACCGTAAGATAGGTTGGCTCAAAAACATCAATTTCTTTACTAAAACGAAGTGATTGTGTCATGAAAAAGTATTATCGCATATTGATATCAGCTCTACTCATAGCCAGTGGCGGCTTCTCATCCTTTGATGCCGTGGCAAAATCTGTAAAAGCTGAGCGAAATCTCATTAAAGAAGGTAATAAAGCATTTGCCGACAGTAATTTCGTCGAAGCATTCGCTCTATACGAACAGGCTCTTGTCGAAAATCCGAGTTCCGACGCTGCTCTTTTCAACAAAGCGGTGACACTCACTCATATGGCAAATGAGGACAATCGCGGCACGGCAAATGACCCGCGGGTTAAAGCCGCTGAAATATTCGAATCATTAGCCCGCACTTCGAACGATGACGTTCTTGTCGAAAAATCTTTTTACAATCTGGGTAATATGGCTTTCAGGGAAGGTGATTATGCAGGAGCAATCGACCAATATAAAGGTGCGCTCCGTAAGAATCCCGATAATCTGAAAACACGTCAGAATCTGCGTATCGCCCAGCTTCAGCAACAGGAGCAGGAGCAGAACCAAGACCAGAATCAGGAACAGCAGCAAGAGCAAAATCAGGAGCAGCAACAGCAAGAACAGGAACAAGAGCAGGAGCAGAACCAAGACCAACAACAGCAGCAACAGCAACAGATGACTCAAAGCGCAGAACAAATTCTGCAATCGGTCCAAAATAAAGAAAACAGCACTCGAAAGAAAGTGCAGGAACAAGAAGTCAAAAACGGCGGTCGCTCTACGACCGATAAACCCTGGTAAAATACGATGTTCAGAACCCATTTACGTTTCGCTATTTTGTTTCTGGCAGTAATGTCGGCTATTGGAGCCGTCTGCCAGACATCCTTCAAAGTCGTGCCGCCGGGTAATGTTATAGCCGGTCGTAACTTCTCCCTTACATTCCGACTGAGCAACGGTCAGGCCAACGCACCTAAACCGCCGGAACTGCAAGGATGTGACCTCCTCTATGGTCCATCGGTTTCGACAATGTCGAGTAGCCAGTACATAAACGGGCAGATGTCATCGTCGACATCTGTCGATTACACATATATGTATCGTGCAACGACACCCGGAAAAGTGACTGTGCCTGAAGTGACAGTTAATTCAGGTGGCATTAACCTGACTTCAAATTCGGTAACGTTCGAGATATTGCCGCCTGACCGTCAAGTTCAGTCTCAATCTCAGCAAGGACAGCAGAATCCGCAAGTCAGTGCAGTAGACCCATCGACACACCGACCGGGAAATGTGTCGCCTAACGATTTGTTTGTCAGGGTGTCGTTCTCAAAAACGCATGCGATGGAACAGGAAGCCGTAATGGCAACGATAAAGGTCTACACTAAATATTCGATAACCAGCTTCCTTGTAACCCAGCAACCTCTTTTCGACGGCTTTCTGTCGGAAGAACTTCCAGTTGACCTTGAAGTAAATCTTGAGAACTACAACGGTCAGAATTATAACACGGCTGTTCTCAAGCGCCTGTTACTTTATCCTCAGAAGTCAGGGAAACTTACTGTCAACTCCGGGAAATATGATATAACCATCCAGCAATTCGAGCTGGTCAATATGGGTTTTTTCACTACCCAGCGCCCAATCGAACGACAGCTCACGACTGAATCAAACATGGCGTCGATTGAGATTTCTCCCCTACCCGAACCCAAACCGGCAGGTTTTGATGGTGCGGTAGGACGCTTCACTGTCTCAACAGATCTTCAGCCGGAACTGCTGCGCACCAACGAAGCGGCGCTGTATACATACACAATCAAAGGAACAGGTAATATCCGCTACCTAAAGCAACCTGAAATAAAATTTCCCGCGAGCATCGACCGTTATACCCCAAAAACAGATATTGACGCCCGGATAGTCGGAGCAAATACTACAGGTACATATAAAGTAGATTATACCATAGTTCCGCAGGAAGCAGGTAAGGTGGTTATTCCTGGCACACCCTTCGTATATTATGACCTTGATAAAAAGGAATATGTCACTCTCGATACCGAATCATACGAACTGAACGTTGCCAAAGGCTCTTCAACATCATCTGTTGTCGAACAGCGCGAGATTGACAAAACAATGCACGACATTCTGCATATCAAACCTTCGGCAGGCGACCGTCGTCAGAAGGAAGTTTCTTACATTTTCCATAACGGTCTTTATTGGCTTACATTCTTAATCGCGATTGCTATCCTTGTTTGCATTGCGATTATCTACCGTCGCCGTCTGAAATTCAATGCTGACATTAAGGGAAAGAAACACGCGAGGGCAAACCGTGTTGTTTCAAAACGTCTTAAAGCAGCCCGCGCATTTATGAACTCTCATGAAAATGAGAAATTCTATGCCGAACTCGCCAAGGCCATGTGGGGATATATCAGCGACAAACTCAGCATTGCCCCCTCACAACTTATCCGAGATAATATCGCATCACAACTTGAAAATTATGGTGCGGGGCAAGATACAGCCACACAGGTTCTCAATGTTCTTGACGAATGTGAAATGGCTCGTTTCACGCCCAATCATTCAGACCAGGAGGTCGCTAAACTCTATGATGAAGCGGTAAGCGCAATCAGAAGTCTTGAAGATGTAAAAAAATAACAATGAAAACAATGAAAAATATATTATCAATCTGTCTGACATTGTTTACACTATCATTGTCTGCCGCCCCAATAGCGCAGCAGGCTGATTCTGCATATAACCGTGAAGACTACGGAGATGCAATCCGCCTTTATAATGAAGCAATCGCAACCGAAGGACCATCGACAAATTTATATTACAATCTCGGCAACGCATATTACCGCGACAACAGCCTGGGTAAAGCCATTCTTAGCTATGAGCGCGCACTTGCACTCGACCCTTCCAACGAAGAGGCTGCCATAAATCTCAATTTTGTAAGAACACGCATAGAAGACGCACCTGAAGATGACAGTAGCTTCCTCAGCAATCTCCACCGAGGCATCATTTCGAATATGTCTCCCAATGCGTGGGCATGGACAGCACTTATTCTTTTTATAATATTGCTGTCGACCGTGGCGGTTTATATATTTTCATCAAATGTCACGCTTCGCAAAGCCGGCTTTTTCGGAGGTATTGTCATGATTTTCATTTTTGCATACGCGATTGCAATAGCATACCAAACTGCATCAGCATATAAGAATCACGAGTCTGCCGTTGTAATCGTCCCCACCACCAATCTAAGTTCCGCACCCAGATCAACAAGGGGTGAAAAGGAAAAAGTCGTACCTATCCATGAAGGGACAAAAGTAATGATTATCGATTCGTTATCTACGCCTGACGACCCTAACGTCGGGAAATGGTATGATGTCAAAATAAACAATTCATCACGTGCATGGCTTAATGCGGCAGATGTCGAACGAATATGATATTTTGAAATACATGTTATAGAACATACGCAAGGAAAAAGATATTTTTCAACATTTTTTTGCACATATCGAAAAGATAATCTAATTTAGAGGTGTATTAAAAACAAATTTACACGAACGTTTAATCCTAAAATAATAAGCATCATGAGTAAAACTATCACATTCAACGAACTTCGCCGTCTCAAAGACAGTTTACCCGACGGTTCGATGCACAAAATTGCCGATAAACTCAACACAACCGTTCAGACAGTTCGTAATTACTTTGGTGGCAGTAACTACGATTTCGGCAAAAACTGCGGTGTTCATATTGAACCGGGTCCCGACGGAGGTATTGTAGTTCTTGACGATTCTACAATTTACGATATGGCACTTGAAATCCTTAAAGAGCAGGAAAAAGAAGCCTGAATACATTATAATATATAATACAATCTCATTTTCCTCTCTCCTAATTCTTATTTTACCGTTTCTACTATACTGATATTGCATGAGCGAAGAGTCTGAAAACAGGCTGATTACAGTCGCAATACATACTTATGACAAAGCCATTGCCCTACGCTCATTGCTCGAAAGCGAAGGAATCGCGGTCACGCTCAACAATGTCAATCTCGAACACCCGTCCGTTTTCTCGGGGATCCGCGTCCGAATCCATGAAAAAGACCTGCCTCTCGCATTAAGAATAATTGAAAATCATGAGATTTTCATAGCTCCCGAACACAAAGCTAACAACGCAGACTCACATTATATACTGGTACCAGTCGATTTAAGTGAGCAATCTTTACATGTTGTAACGATTGCAGCAGCAATTGCCGTAAAGCACAAAGCATCACTGACATTATTAAATTCGTTTATTGACCCGTATATCAGTGGAGAAGGTGTACAGCTGACTGATGCGCTAACATATGACATCATTGATGCGGCAGCCCGTCAGCAGATAGCAACGTCCGCAAAAAAAGCCATGGATGACTTTGCCGGTCTGATACGCGAAAAAATGAAAGCCGGCGAAATTGAGGCTGTAAAATTTTCGACGGAAGTTGTAGAAGGGGTGCCGGAAGATGCCATAAGCGCATACGCCAAGACCAATCCGCCCCTACTCACTGTAATGGGAACACGAGGAGCCGATAAAAAAGAAAAAGAAATGATAGGTAGTGTCGCAGCTGAAGTTCTTGACTCGGCACGTTACCCGGTCATGACTGTTCCCGAACCAGTTGCCCCGTCAGGAATCTCACCTGCCCGTCAGATACTTTTCTTCTGTAATGCAGACCAGGACGATATACTGGCTATGGATACTCTTCTTCGCCTTTATCCCGACGCCGAAGCGTCGGTAACAATGGTTGTCATACCGACTCGCCGCCGTTGGCTCGAAATCAATCGTCCCCGCTCGGCTGCCGATGCATTGACCGACTATTTCCGAACTAACTATACAAGATTCACATTCGAGTGCGTATCTACGAACGCAGACAAAGCAGCCCAGGATGTCAGACGTCTGAACGAAATCCATCATTATAATCTAATTGTGGTTCCAAATAAGAAAAAGCGTAATGTTCTGAGCCGCATTTTCCATCCGAGTCTGGCACATCAGCTGATTTTCAGTGCTGATATCCCCATGCTTGTCATCCCTGTCTGAAACGACGGTCAAACAGTTTTGCAATAAGGTCAGGACGGTGCATCCGCCTTAATGAATTCATGATTTCTGGTCTGTAAGTTTTGTCATACCAGAAAAAATATCGTCGTTGAGCGAGTTTTTCCTGCTGAGTACGGGCTGTATATATCTTTTTACCGGTGTATGGATGATAACCGGAGTAATATATTTCCGTAGCTACTGTCATCGGTGTCGGCGTAAAGTCCTGAACTTGTTCCAAATGGAAATCAAGTTCTTTTGTCTCAACTGCAAGTTCCGCCATATCCAACTCGGTACATCCGGGATGACTGGATATAAAATAAGGAATCAACTGCTGTTTCAGCCCACAACGACGGTTGACGTTGTCAAATACTTTTTTGAACGATTTGAATTGCTCGAACGAAGGTTTCCGCATTATATCAAGCACTGAGTCTGACGTATGCTCGGGTGCTACCTTCAGACGACCCGAAACATGATTTTTAATCAACTCTTCGTTATATTTAGCTGCAGAGCGGTCAATATCTGCATCACCGGTCTTGCGGAGACTCAAATCATAACGGACACCACTTCCGATAAAAGATTTCTTTATGCCGGGCAACGCATCGACACGCTTATATATATCAAGCAACGGACGATGGTCACTGTTGAGATTACGGCATGGTGAAGGATGAAGGCATGAAGGTCTGAAACATTTCGCGCAAATCGACTTGTCTTCCCCCCCCATAGCATACATGTTGGCAGAAGGTCCCCCAAGGTCACTGATATATCCTTTGAAATCAGGCATTCGGGTCACCTGTTCGGCTTCTCTCACAACAGATTCCGGCGAACGCGAGGCTATGAATTTTCCCTGATGGGCAGAGATAGTGCAGAATGCGCAGCCACCGAAACAACCTCTGTGAAGATTGACCGAATGTCTTATCATTTCATAGGCGGGTATGCGTTTGCCTTTGTAGCGCGGATGAGGCAGACGCGTGTATGGGAGATCGAACGATGCATCAATCTCGCCCTGAGTCATGGCGGGGTACATCGGATTTACTTTTACAACCTTGTCGCCGACTGACTGCCAGAGTGTGACTCCACCTGACAGCGAATTGCTCTGTTGCTCAATGTGTCTGAAATTTGCAGATTGTTTTTTCTTATCGGCAACGCACTCTTCGTAGGACGATAATATGATATTGTCATCATCTGCAGACGGCATTTCCATTTTAGGTCTGAGCACGACGGTCTGTCGTAAATCTGTCATGTCTGCAATCCGTTCTCCTGCTTCAAGGCGGCGCGCAATCTCCAGAACAGATTTCTCACCCATGCCGTAACTAATCATATCGACGGAGGCATCCACGATTATCGATGGTCTCAATCTATCCTGCCAGTAATCATAATGCGACAATCGCCGCAGCGAAGCTTCTATACCTCCTGCTATAATCGGTGTATCAGGATAGAGTTCGCGCAGGATTTTTGAATATACAATCGTAGGATAATCGGGGCGCATGCCATGGCGCGCATCAGGGGTATAGGCATCGTCACTCCTTCGCCTTCGGTTTGCCGTATAATGATTTACCATTGAATCCATCGCACCCGGCGATATACCGAAAAACAATCTCGGAGCTCCGAATTTCTTGAAATCGCGCAAATCGTCCTGCCAATTCGGCTGAGGCACTATCGCTACACGATAGCCGGCTGCCTGAAGAGTACGACCTATGACCGCAGCACCGAACGACGGATGGTCTACATATGCGTCTCCAGAAAAAAGCACTACATCGACTGATTCCCAGCCGAGAGCCTTCATTTCCTTTACAGAGGTGGGCAACCAGTCGGTAGCCTTCAGATTATTATAATCAATAGTCTTTAAGTCTGACATAATTTTATTTCATCGTTTCAAGACGCTGTTCCATCTTAATCACCTCATCGCGAAGTCGGGCAGCCTCGATAAATTCCATTTTCTTGGCAGCCTCAAGCATTTCAGCTCTCATGCGGTTGATTGAACGCTGTAACTCTTCGGCGTTCATATAACCTATTACCGGGTCAGCAGCGATATCGACAGTCGTTGAAAATTCGGATGCATACATAGGTTTTTCTTTCTCACGGCGGCGATTGCCCTGGCTGGACTGGTGCCTGCTTCCTACAGAAGGCACATCATCTTCTGTCTCTCTGCCGATGATAGCATTCCGGGCTTTGATGATAGCGGTCGGCGTTATGCCGTGCTGCTCGTTATAAGCAAGCTGAAGCGAACGGCGACGCTCAGTCTCGTCTATTGTCTGCTGCATTGAATCAGTTATCTTATCAGCATACATTATAACTTCACCGTTTAGGTTTCGCGCGGCACGTCCGACTGTCTGGGTGAGCGAACGATGACTGCGGAGAAAACCTTCCTTGTCAGCATCGAGGATAGCAACCAACGACACCTCTGGTAAGTCAAGACCTTCACGCAGAAGATTGACACCGATTAAGACATCGTAAACACCCGCACGCAAATCATCAAGGATTTTCACACGGTCCATAGTGTCGACATCGCTGTGAATATACGCCGTTTTTATGCCGAGTCGTGCGAGATAGTCGTTCAATTCCTCTGCCATTCGTTTGGTGAGAGTAGTCACCAATGTACGCTCGCCTTTTTCGATTCTTATATTTATCTCTTCCATCAGGTCGTCAATCTGATTAAGGGATGGTCGCACTTTTATGACCGGGTCGAGCAGACCGGTAGGACGGATAAGCTGTTCGACAACCACGCCTTCACTTTTCTGTAATTCATAGTCGGCAGGAGTGGCACTGACGTAAAGCACCTGCGGCGTGAGTCTCTCAAATTCTTCAAATTTAAGCGGTCGATTATCAAGAGCTGCCGGTAGACGGAAGCCGTATTCGACAAGGTTCATTTTTCGGGAGAGGTCACCACCATACATAGCACGTATCTGGGGAATAGTAACGTGGCTTTCGTCTATGATGGTAAGGAAATCTTTCGGAAAATAATCAAGAAGACAGAAAGGACGCATACCCGGCTGCCTGCCGTCGAAATATCGCGAATAATTTTCTATACCGGAGCAATAGCCGACTTCTTTTATCATCTCAACATCATATGTAACACGCTCATAAAGACGCTTCGCCTCCAATTCACGAGCCTCGCGATTGAAAAATTCGACCTGCTGACCGAGATCAAGCTGAATCTGCGCCACAGCCGACGCCTGACGGGCAGGAGAAGTTACAAATATATTTGCAGGATAGATGCGGAAATCTTCGTGATTGGAGATATGAACACCATCCTCAGGATACATTGTCTCTATCGATTCTATCTCATCGCCCCAGAATACAACGCGGAGCAACACATCTTCATAGGCAAGACGGATATCAATCGTATCGCCTTTTACTCTAAAATTACCGCGCTGAAAATCAACTTCATTACGTGCGTATAACGAAGCTACGAGCTTGCGTAGAAATTCATTACGGCTGATTTTCTGCCCTACAGCAATTTTCACGACATTCTCATGGAAGTCCTCGGGATTGCCGATACCATAAAGACATGAAACTGATGATACGACTACGACATCGCGGCGTCCGGAAAGGAGTGCCGATGTCGTTGCAAGACGCAGACGATCTATTTCGTCATTAATCATCAGGTCCTTTTCTATGTATTTATCTACAGAAGGGATATATGCCTCCGGCTGATAGTAGTCATAGTAAGAAACAAAATAGTGGACAGCGTTTTCTGGAAAAAACTGTTTGAATTCGCTGTAAAGCTGTGCGGCAAGCGTCTTATTATGGCTCAATATCAGCGTTGGCTTTTTGACTTCCTGAATTACATTTGCCATAGTGAAAGTCTTACCGGAACCCGTGACTCCAAGGAGAGTCTGAGCAGGAATACCATCGTTGACACCTTCGGCAAGCTGTGCTATCGCCTGAGGCTGATCTCCTGTCGGTTTATATTGGGAATGAAGCTTGAATTCCATCTTCTAATACAATTTTTACGAACTACAAATATAACATTTTTCAGCCTTTCAGACAATATATAATTATGCCGATAATCATAATTTAGCATAACATTATCCTATCATTTGCTAAACATTGATATTCGTCTAATTATTTTCTAAATTTGCATTTACATTCATATACAAATTATTAATTATATGATAGACTTTTTATCGTTGGCAATCAGCATGGCATCAGCGTTTATAGGACTGGCTATCGAGAAGCGGCTTAAAAATAAAATCAAAAATTCTTTATTGCGCTTCATAGCGGCTGTTGCCATTGCGGTAATAATAATGTTGCCCATAATTTTGATTATTGAATATTGCACCAATAACGGCTGGTATTTCGACATCATAAAATAATTTAGAATGATTCTAAATTAAAACCTCGATTCTCTTTTATAATCGGGCTTTTTTTCGCAATTTTGCAGACGCAAAATTCGTATTGCCAATGCGACTGTCAGAATTAAAGACCGGCGAGACCGGCATCATCATAAAAATACTCGGTCACGGTGCTTTCCGCAAACGTGTGATGGAAATGGGGTTTGTGAAAGGACGCCCGGTCGAAGTCGTACTTCACGCACCGTTAAAAGACCCTATAAAATATTCCATTATGGGCTACAACGTATCGCTCAGAGCTTCGGAAGCCCATATGATTGAAGTCGTTAAACTTGAAGACAATCAGGAGACAACCACCCTGCGCGGGTCAGGAGTCATTACGGACTGCAATGACCATCAGAGCATTGTAGATCGCGAGCGTCATACAATAAATATAGCTCTGATAGGTAACCCCAACTGCGGAAAGACGTCACTGTTCAACATTGCTTCAGGCAGCAGCGAACGGGTCGGAAACTACAGCGGAGTAACTGTCGACGCAAAATCAGGCAAGTTCGAGCATCGTGGCTACAGGTTTAACATCGTAGACCTCCCCGGAACTTATTCATTAGCAAGTTATTCGCCGGAAGAACTTTATGTGCGACGCTATTTGCGCGATTACACGCCTGACGTCATAATAAACGTTGTCGACGCATCAAATATCGAACGCAACCTTTACCTCACAACCGAACTAATCGATATGGACCGCAGCATGGTCATCGCTCTCAACATGTATGACGAATTGCGCGCCAGAGGCACACAACTTGATTACAAAATGTTAGGAGAGATGATTGGTGTGCCGATGATTCCGGTGGTTGCCCGTAGCGGAGAAGGAATTGACAGGCTGTTCGATACTGTGATATCGGTTTTCGAGGGAAAAGACACATCCGTACGTCATATCCATGTCAGTCTCGGCGCAGACATCGAAATCGCAGTCAGAAAACTCATCGACAAAATAAAAGCAGACGGTCAGATAGGACGTCACTTTTCTCCAAGATATATTGCCATAAAGCTTCTTGAGGGCGACATGGAGGCAGAAGACCTCATCAAACATTCTCCCGCTCACCGGCAAATAATGTTAATGCGTGACGAACTCCGCGCTCAGATAGAATCAATCAGTGACGAAGATATATCTTCGACTGTTGCGGCAGAAAAATATGGTTTCATCGCGGGTGCACTTGCAGAAACGATGGTCAACGGAAAAGCATCCGGAAATCCTCGCACGAGTCTGCTTGATTCACTGGTAACCAACAAACTTTTCGGTTTCCCGATTTTCTTCGCCGTGATGTTCTTGATATTCTGGGCGACATTTGCCATCGGTCAATATCCTATGGACTGGATTGACAACGGTGTGGCATGGCTTAGCTCCATCATTCAGAAACTTATGCCTGATGGCATACTCAAAGATTTAATCGCAGACGGTATCATCGGAGGTGTGGGCGGTGTGATAGTCTTTCTTCCAAATATACTTATCCTATATTTCTGTATATCGTTTATGGAAGATTCGGGATATATGGCGCGAGCCGCGTTCATCATGGACAAAGTTATGCACCGCATAGGACTTCACGGTAAATCGTTCATTCCTTTGATTATGGGTTTCGGCTGTAATGTACCCGCGATTATATCGACCAGAGCAATAGAAAGCAGGTCGAGCCGAATAATCACAATACTTATAAATCCATTTATGTCGTGCTCAGCACGTCTGCCCATTTACGTATTGCTTATCGGTACATTTTTCCCTTCGCATGCCACACTGGTTTTCATGGCACTATATATATTAGGTATCATTGTAGCTGTGATAACAGCCAAACTGCTTCGTCGCTTCATGTTCAAGACAGACGAGACTCCTTTTGTAATGGAGTTACCTCCATATCGTCTCCCGACCATGAAAGCATCGCTGAGGCACACATGGGCAAAGGGTGTGCAATACCTTAAAAAGATGGGAGGCACCATTCTGGTAGCCAGCATAATCGTATGGGCTTTGAACTATTTCCCCCGCCACGACGAAGAAGTGATAACAGCATCGTTGCAAACCGAATACGTTTCAGACAGCAGCATTAATCCGTCGAGCGATTCATATCTTGAGATGATGGGCAAGGCTATAAATCCGTTGATGGAACCGATAGGATTTCATTGGCGTGCATCAGTCGCCGCTTTGGCGGGAGTTCCGGCAAAGGAAATCGTCGTATCGACGCTGGGCGTTCTTTACACCGGCGACGAAGCAAGTTCCACTACGCGTCTTAGCCAACGTCTTACCACACCTAATCCAACGACAGGCAAACCAGATTTCACTCCTGCTGCAGCATTGGGATTTCTCGTGTTTATCCTGCTTTATTGTCCGTGTATAGCGACAGTTACAGCAATTGCCCGTGAGACAGGCACATGGAAATGGGGCTTGTTCAGCGTCGTTTACAACACGGTCGCCGCTTGGATTGTAGCGTTTGCAGTCTACCGCATAGCCCTCCTCTTTTAGAAAATTTGCCTGATATACAAAAAAGTAGTATCTTTGCTTTATATATCACACATGTCTACAATGACTCAGATTAACGAAAAGCAAGAAACTCTCGACAAACGGTATCTGCGCATGGCTTCAATTTGGGCTGAAAACTCTTATTGCCAGCGACGTAAAGTCGGAGCGATAATAGTCAAGAACCAGATGATAATTTCCGACGGATACAATGGAACTCCGGCGGGATTTGAAAACGTCTGCGAAGACAGCGACGGCATCACCAAACCTTATGTCCTCCACGCCGAGGCAAATGCAATCACCAAAGTGGCAAGGAGTAACAATTCAAGCGACAACGCCACACTTTACGTCACTGCTTCACCTTGCGTTGAATGTGCCAAACTGATTATTCAGGCGGGCATCAAACGTGTTGTGTTCAACGAGCTATATAGAGTCACCGACGGTCTCGACCTGCTTGCCCGCGCAGGAGTGGAATGCGTTCACATTGCCGAAACCGACTGATTCCAATTTTCTCTTCTCTATCCCAAAACTATGAATTCCAATAATCCACTGACAAAATGGCTTCCTTTTATAGGAGCCCTACTGATAACAGGAGGCATTTTATTAGGTTACTTCATCGCGGGTAACCGCTCTCAGACTCCTTTCCAGCAGAAACTCAACCGACTTTACGACATTATCGAAAACGATTATGTCGACGAAATCGACCTTGACAGCCTTCTTGAAAGCCAGATACCCTCACTGCTTAAAAGTCTCGACCCTCATTCCTCCTATATACCTGCCGCCGACCTTGAAGAAGTCAACGGAGAGCTTGAAGGCAGTTTTGGAGGCATAGGCATACAGTTTCAGGTTATGAACGACACAATCTGCGTCGTTGAGGTAATCACAGGTGGTCCTGCCGAAAAAGTCGGTGTAATGGCGGGTGACCGCATCATAGCAGTAGATACAATCAATCTCATCAACCGTCATATTTCCGACGAAGATGTCCGCTCTATGCTGCGCGGCGAAAAAGGCACGCATGTCACAATAAAAGTAAAACGCAACAATGCCGCCAAGCCGCTCATGTTTGATATTACAAGAGGCGACATTCCAATGATATCTGTCGATGCTTCATACATGATTGATCCCAAGACAGGTTACGTCAAAGTCAACCGCTTCTCTCGCACTACTTTCGGCGAATTTCTTCAGGCGATAAGTCAGTTGCGTTATCTTGGCGCAGAAAGTCTGATTATTGACCTGCGCGGAAACGGTGGAGGCTATATGGAACCTGCCGTTCTGATGGCGAACGAGTTCCTGCCGGCTTACAGCAAAATCGTAATGACCAAAGGTCGTGACGCCGACGATAATTCCACCATATTGAGCGACGGCACCGGAGCATTCACTGATATGCCACTCGTAGTGCTCGTTGACGAATTCACTGCAAGCTCGAGCGAGATTTTCTCGGGAGCAATTCAGGATAACGACCGCGGACTCATAGTCGGTCGACGCACATTTGGCAAAGGACTCGTCCAGCGCCCGATTATGTTGCCGGACTCAAGCGAAGTCCGTCTTACCGTCCAGCGATATTACACTCCTTCAGGTCGTTGCATACAGAAAAATTTCCAGAGAGGAAAAGCTGACGAATACGATGATGAAATAATCGAACGCTACAACCGCGGAGAAATATTCAATGCCGACAGCATAAATCTGAATACCGCCGAGATATTCCACACTATGAACGGCAGAACAGTCTACGGCAGCGGAGGCATTATGCCGGATGTATTCGTCCCATCCGACACTACGGGCTATTCATCATATTACGTCAACGTGTCCAATGCTGGACTACTCCAGAAATACGCCTATGAACTCGCCGACCTAAACCGCGACGAATTCTCCAAAGCCAAAACCGTCGACGAGCTTCTGAAAATGCTTCCGTCAGATGCCACACTCCTACAGTCGTTTGTCTCGTATGCCGCTCAGAAAGGTGTCCCGGCAAGATGGCATTATATCAACATTTCAGCAGGATTGATTGTTAATTATCTGAAAGCACTTATCGCACGCGACACCCTCGGTTTCAGCGCATCTTATGAGATTTACAACTCCCGTGACAAAGTTGTCGAACAGGCGATGAAACTTCTCTCTGATGGACAAGCCGAAATTCCCGTACGATATGAGCGACTTAAAAATAACGACTCTCAAGAAATTAAAGAAGATGAATAAAGAAGATATACGTCTGCGCATACGCACACGCAAAACGATGCTCGACGATGCCGAACGCCGCTCTGCAGCCGAAGCAGTCTTCAGCCTGCTCGAACGGACCGCTGCCTTCATGATGGCTGACAATATACTGCTCTACCATTCACTCCCCGACGAACTGTCGACACATTCGTTCATCGACAAATGGCACTCCCGCAAACGCTTCTATCTACCGCGCGTCAACGGTCTAAATCTTGAGATTCTGCCCTACTCCAAATCACGTCTACATCTCGGAGCTTTCAACATCGAAGAACCCGACGGTGAAGACGCAACCGATATGTCACAGATTGATATGGTCGTCGTGCCGGCTGTCGCATATGATCGCCGTGGAAACCGTGTAGGTCGTGGCAAAGGCTACTATGACCGCTTGCTCAACAACACCCGTGCAATCAAAATCGGCGTGGCTTATGACTTCCAGCTCGTCGATGAAATTGACACCGACTCACACGACGTAGCTGTCGACTACGTCATAACCGAACGCGGCATAATACGAACCACACGCCGTAAGCTCTAACCGATAAACTTTGATACTTCGCTGATTATTCGTAACTTTGTGGTGTAATTCCCACATCGATACTAAATGTCAGCCAACATCAGACCTATCTTACGCATACTCGCCTTCTTCGGCGTATATCTGATTATTTTTATCATTCTCAAACCCATTTTCATGGCAGTGTATCTGTCTGTAATGGGTGATATTTCCGTTATCGACTGGTTTAGGGTAATTGCCCACGGATTGCCGATGGACTGCTCCATGGCAGGCTATCTTACTATTGTTCCCGCCCTTCTCTCCCTGAGCTCTGTATGGTCTTCTTCTCGATGCATCCGCATAATCACAAACGTATATATCGCTCTTACCGCAGCAATTATAGCAATTGTCGCCGTCGCAGACCTTGCTCTTTACGGTTATTGGAATTTTAGGCTCGACACGACTCCCTTCTTTTACTTCTTCAGTTCGCCGTCATCAGCTCTGGCAAGTGTAAGCTCACTCATCGCTGTGGTAGGCTTTCTGGCGGCCGCCGGTCTTGCTGTGGCTATCTATTTCATCATTAAGAAAACCGCAGCCGCGCTAATCGTAGTGCCAAACCACAACATTCCCGCCACTATCTTCACCTTACTGCTGACGGCAGCTCTGATTATACCAATCCGTGGCAGCCTTACAGTGTCGACCATGAACCTAAGCCGATCATATTTCAGTGCTAATCAACGGCTCAACCATGCCGCAATCAATCCTCTGTTCAGTCTTATGTACTCGGCTACACATCAGAGTGATTTCGGCTCTCAGTTCCGCTATTTCGACAATGACGATGCTGACCGCATCTTCTCCGGACTCTCCATGCCCGTCGAGACGGAAACCGATTCTGTTTCGCCACTTTTCTCTACCGCTCACCCCGATATATACATTATAATTCTCGAGAGTTTCTCTGCCCACCTTATGCCCTCGCTTGGTGGAGAACCGATTGCAACCGGGCTTGACTCCATTGCGTCAACCGGACTTCTCTTCTCAAACTTCTATGCATCAGGGGCGCGCACAGACCGCGCCATTCCTGCTATCCTCAGCGCGTTCCCTGCGCAGCCGACTACAAGCCTAATGAAATTCGCAAAGAAAATCGAACACACCCCCTCGTGGCCAAAGGCTCTAAAAGAACTGAGCGACTATGATTTGTCATATTACTATGGCGGCGATGCTAATTTTACAAATATGCTTGCCTACCTTGTAAGTTCAGGCTTCGATAATATCGTTTCCGACAAAGACTTTCCCGTTCACATGCGCACAAGCAAATGGGGCGCGCACGACCATGTTGTGTTTGAACGCGCTTGGTCTGACGTTATGGAGGATTCTTCTTCAGAAAAACCGAAATTACGTGTCATACAGACATCGAGCAGTCATGAACCTTTCGAGGTTCCCTACTCCGACGCGCGCTTTTCTGACAGTCCGCGAAAAAACGCTTTCGCCTACGCTGACCGCTCGCTCAAAAACTTTGTAGACAGTCTCAGCGCATCACCGCTATGGCAAAAATCCATCGTCGTCATTACACCCGACCACTATGGAGTCTATCCCGAACATCTCGACAATCCTCTCGACAGGCACCACATACCTATGGTAATCACAGGCGGTGCACTTAACCGAGAGCCGGAAATAATCACTACTGTCGCAGACCAGACCGCAATTGCAACGACGCTGCTTTCTGCCCTTGGACTTGACTCGTCGATGTTTATTTATAGTCGGAATATTCTTGACCCTTCTGTCCGGCAATATGCATTTTTCAGTGAACCCGGCATGGCAGCCTTCGTCACTCCCACAGATACTGTAGCCATCAACCTTGATACAGACACTCCGATAATTTTCTCCGGGGCTTCTCCCTCAAATGCCGCAGACACGTGCAAAGCCATCCTTCAGAAGATATACACTAATCTTTCAGAACTCTGAACCGACATGACAGATACCCTTCAGACACTCGACACATCGATATTTCTATTTTTCAACTCCGCGCACTGCAACTTTTTCGACACTTTCATGTCGCTCTATTCCGGACGTTTCATATGGGTTCCGACATATGCTGCTCTTGCCTTCGTAATGCTCCGACGCTACTCCCTCGCCAAGTTTTTATGTCTGCTCGTCGGCATCGCGTTGTCAATCACCGTTGCTGACCAATTGTGCGCATCAGTCATCCGACCGGTGTTCGAACGTCTTCGTCCCTCTAACCTTGCGAACCCACTCTCCGAGTTAACCCACATCGTCAATGGCTATCGTGGGGGTGCATACGGTTTCCCTTCTTGTCATGCCGCCAATTCATTCGCTCTCGCAGTATTCGCCGCCACTATGCTCCGTCAACGCTCTTTTACAGTATTCATTCTACTCTGGGCGGTCATCAACTGCTATTCGCGTGTATATCTCGGCGTACACTACCCTGGCGACCTGCTCGTCGGTGCGATAATCGGTTCATTGATAGGCTATCTATGCTGTCGCGCCGCCAACAGCGTATATACCCGCTTTTTTTCCACAGGCAGATTCGGCGGAGACAAACCCGTCATCAAATTATCGTCACCCGCGCCGAAACTAAATCTTATGGAAATTGTGGCGATTATTACCTTAATATATATCATTATTGCTTCTGCCGCTTGATTCGGGTTGCAAACGTTAAGCAAACCAACTATCTTTGCGTTTGTTATAGATTTATAGCCGCTTCACCTTCCGGTCAATGAAAAAGCTTGCCGTCATATTATTCATCACTCTGACATATTCCGCACTATGCTCTGCGCAGGAATTGTCTGCCGACACACTTGCCATTGACTCACTCCCGAATCAGAAGCAACACAAAAATCTCTACGATAAAGTTATCGACTATTTCAATCACACCAACGACGTCAAACCCCAAAAAGACTTTGACTTCAGCTTTATCGGTGGTCCCCATTACTCTTCCGACACAAAGTTCGGTATAGGCGCAGTCGCTGCGGGCGTTTACCGTGCCGACCGCTCTGACACAATAACACAACCCTCAAACATATCGATTTACTTCGATGCCACGACCAGTCTTTTCTTCAAACTCGGTGTACGCGGCACTCACTTTTTCCCCGGTGACCGCCGACGCTGGTCCTACGACGTCAACTTCGCTTCTGTCAACACCAAATTCTGGGGTATAGGCTACGAAAACTGTGTCAACAACGATAACGAATCAAAATATAAATACCTGACCTCGCGTGTTGAGACAGAATTTGTCTGGCTCACTCTCCCTGAATTATACATCGGTCCTAAAATCGCCTTTGATTATGTCAACGGCAGAGACTTCAGCAAACCGGAACTGCTGAACGGCGAAGACCATCGCACATTCAACCTCGGAGCCGGATTCACCGTCCAATACGACACACGCGACAACATGACAGCCACAACCCACGGCATATATCTCAAACTTGAACAACTCTTCAACCCTCGATTTCTCGCTAACAAATACGCTTTTTCTCAGACCGAACTGACAGCCTCGGGCTTCCATCCCCTGTGGCGCGGAGCCATACTCGCCGCCAATCTTCACGCTCGTTTCACCTATGGCAATACCCCATGGGGACTGCTTTCGACTCTCGGCGGAAGCTATACCATGCGAGGCTATTTCGAAGGGCGATACCGCGACAAAAGCGAGATTGACATCTGTCTCGAGCTGCGCCAGCATATATGGCGTCGCAACGGAGCCGTTATCTGGGTCGGAGGAGGAACAATTTTCCCTGAATTTTCAGCCATACGCCTTTCCCGGCTCCTGCCAAACTATGGAATTGGCTACCGTTGGGAATTCAAACGTTTTATCAACGTCCGTCTCGACCTTGGTTTCGGAAAAGGTCAGACCGGATTTATTTTCAGTATAAATGAAGCATTTTAACCGCATATTCACCCCTGCTGCACTTGCATGGATATTTCCACTGCTCCTGATTATCCCTAACATAGTTTTGGCTTTCACGGAGCGTGACCCTCTGCTGTCAAAAGTCACCGACGTCATCCTGCCGCTCGGTGTCTATTATATATTAATGAGTATCACTGTCGTGGTCGGTCGAGCCGTTCTTTTCTGTCTGCCTTTTATGGTATTGGCTTGTTTTCAGATAGTCTTATTGTATCTCTACGGCGAATCCATCATAGCCATCGACATGTTCCTTAACATAGCCACAACCAACACCAAGGAAGTGTCCGAACTTCTCTCCAATCTGATTATTGCCATAATCACCGTTCTTATTATATATCTGCCACCTATTATTTGGGCGATAATGACCCTCTTCCGTCATAGCCGGTGTTCAAACCATGACCTGCGACGGTTAAGACTCACAGGCGTTTCCCTCTCTTCGGTCGGACTAATCCTGCTCCTGTCATGTTATATCGTCATCCCCTCTTTCTCTATTTGCAGAGCTATATTCCCCGTCAACGTAATATCCAATATGGTCGAAGCGGTCAATCGCACCATTCGCACGGCTGACTATCACTACACCTCATCATCCTACACATTTTCTCCCCGTCTGACCCATCACCGCGATATGCCCGAACTTTATGTCCTCGTTGTCGGCGAGACATCCCGCGCCGACAACTGGCAGCTATACGGCTACGACCGCCCCACCAATCCCCGTCTTTCAATGCGCGAAGGTCTAAAAGTATTCAAGAAGACCCTGTCCGAAAGCAACACTACCCATAAAAGCGTACCGATGATGCTGTCGCCTCTGACTTCTGTAAATTTCGGAGACTCCATATATTTTACCAAAAGCATCTGCGACGCATTCAACGAAGCCGGCTTCAACACCGCGTTTTTCTCTAACCAGCAGCGAAACCACTCCTTTATCGACTTCTTCGCTTATCAGGCGCAGACGACCGAATTCATCCGAGATGACCATCAGGGTTCACTCGATGACGAACTTATCGCTCATCTCCGCGAATTTGTCGACAGGTCACCGTCCGACAAACTGTTTGTCGTGCTGCACTGCTACGGTTCACATTTCAATTATCGTGAACGCTATGACGACAATAGCCGCAAATTCCTGCCTGACAATGCAAGCGAAGCTTCTAAGCAAAATCGCTCGGAACTCGTCAACGCCTACGACAACACCGTTGTCTTCACCGACGCCATGCTTGACAATTTGATTTCTTATGTCGACTCACTCGCCATTCCGGCTGCTGTAATTTACACTTCCGACCACGGCGAAGACATTTTCGACGATGCCCGCGGTCGCTTTCTCCACGCATCACCCACTCCGACATTCACCCAGCTTCACGTTCCGTTCGTAATTTGGACTTCCGGAGCCTATCGTAATAATTTCCCCGATATCGATTCTCAGCTTGCCGGTCATTCTTCCGACAACGTTTCGTCGAGCGCATCGGTCTTTCCTACAACACTGTCTCTTGCCGGAATTGTTTCTCCGAAAATCAATTCCGCCCTCGACCTCACATCGCCTTATTACTCGGAACCGTCAAGACATTACCTCAACGACTATAACGAAGCTGTCGATTTGGAGAAAGCAGGGTTCCGCAATTTCGACTTCGACAAAGCCAAAGAAAACAACATATCAATATTGTAACACACCAAAAGTTTTCCAAAACATTTTTCAAAACACTAATTACAAGATAGTTAAAAATCCATCTAACATAAAAAGTTTTCCAAAATAAAATTTTCACAGAAAAGTTTCTGAAAAATATTTTGCAGTTAGACATATTATTCATAGCTTTGCAGAGTCGACTTGAAAGTCGACTCTTTTTACTTGAAATTCTAATCCTCAAACTTCAATAATCTATCCGACATGATACAGACCGTTGTAAAACGTGATGGCCGCGTTGTGGGCTATAACGAAGAAAAAATCAAAGCTGCAATCCGTAAAGCCATGCTCACCACAGAGCTGGGTGAAGACGAAGCACTTATCCATAAAATTACCGACCGCATCGGTTTCAACGGCAACGAACGCATGTCTGTCGAGGAGATTCAGGACCTCGTCGAACTCGAACTCATGAATTCTCCCCGCAAGGAGGTTGCTAAGCGATATATAGCTTATCGCGACCAGCGCAGCATAGCTCGCAGGGCAAAGACACGCGACATGTTCCAGGAAATTATCGAAGCAAAGAACACCGACATCACTCGCGAAAACGCCAACATGAACACCGACTCTCCTGCCGGCATGATGATGAAATTCGCCAGTGAGACGACCAAACCCTTCGTCGACGATTACCTTCTTTCCCAGGAAGCGCGCGAAGCGGTGCGTCACGGCTATATCCATATCCACGACAAAGACTATTACCCCACCAAGAGTCTGACTTGCGTTCAGCATCCCCTCGACCGCATTCTCGAATACGGCTTCATCGCAGGTCACGGCGAATCTCGTCCCGCAAAACGAATCGAGACGGCAAGCATCATCGGCTGTATATCTCTCGAGACAGCCCAGAACGAAATGCACGGAGGTCAGGCAATACCCGCATTCGACTTCTACCTTGCCCCCTACGTCCGCTCATCTTATATTGAAGAAGTCAAGAACCTCGAACAGCTCTACGGCAAAGACTTTTCTCACCTCTACGACCGCGAGTTCGACGACTATCTTACCCGTCCGCTCGAAGGTCTTGAAGGCGAGGAACGCATCATTCAGCATGCTGTCAACCGCACGGTCAGCCGCGTTCATCAGGCTATGGAGGCCTTCATCCACAACATGAACACCATCCATTCGCGTGGTGGCAATCAGGTAGTTTTCAGCTCCATAAACTATGGTACGGACACATCTGCCGAAGGTCGTTGCATCATCCGCGAAATCCTCAACTCCACCTACGAAGGAGTCGGCAACGGCGCGACTGCCATTTTCCCCATCCAGATTTGGAAAAAGAAACGCGGCGTCAGCTATCTGCCCGAAGACCGCAACGGCGACCTCTTCAAACTCGCATGTAAAGTCACCGCGCGTCGATTCTTCCCCAACTTCGTCAACCTCGACGCAACGTTCAATCAGCATGAAAAATGGGATGCCAACGACCCCAAACGCTACAACTATGAAGTTGCAACCATGGGATGCCGTACACGCGTTTTCGAAGACCGTTTCGGCGAAAAGACATCTATCGGACGCGGCAACCTTAGCTTCACTACAGTCAATATCGTCCGCATTGCCATCGAATGCATGGGCATACGCGACGAGTCTGAACGCATCGAGACTTTCTTCAAGCGTCTCGACAACGTTCTCGAAATCGCTGCACGCCAGCTCAACGACCGCTTCAACTTCCAGAAGACAGCTCTCGCCAAGCAGTTCCCACTGCTGATGACCCGTCTGTGGAATGGCTCTGAGCAACTGAAACCTACCGACACCATCGAGCCTGTCATCAACCACGGCACCCTCGGCATCGGCTTCATCGGTCTTGCCGAATGTCTCATAGCCCTCACAGGCAAGCATCACGGCGAAAGTGACGCTGCCCAGCAGCTTGGTCTGCGCATTGTCAGCCACATGCGCAGCCGCGCCAACGAATTTTCCGAGCGTTACAACCATAATTACTCTGTGCTCGCAACTCCCGCAGAAGGTCTGTCAGGCAAATTCACCGTCAAAGACCGCAAATCGTTCGGCATTCTTCCGGGCATAACCGATAAGATTTACTACACCAACTCAAATCACGTTCCCGTCTACTACCACTGTTCGCCCAAACACAAAGCTGAGGTCGAAGCGCCATATCACGAACTGACCCGCGGCGGTCACATCTTCTACGTCGAGATTGACGGCGACGCCACTCACAATCCCGAAGCTATCGCCGACATCGTCGCTTTGATGGACAAAAACAACATCGGATATTGCTCGGTCAACCACAACCGCAACCGCTGCATGGAATGCGGCTATGAAAATGCCGACCAGACCCTTGACGAATGCCCCAAATGCGGAAGCAAGAACATCGACAAACTCCAGCGCATTACCGGCTACCTTGTCGGCACGACCGACCGTTGGAACAGTGCGAAACTTGCCGAACTCAACGACCGCATAGTTCATAAATAATGGATAAATCGCCAGTGCTTCGTGTCGTCGACATTGTCGACGGCACGAGCGTCGACGGTCCCGGTCTGCGCACATCCATCTACTTCGCCGGTTGCGACCACCGCTGTCCGGGCTGCCACAACCCTTCGACATGGGATTTCAACGCCGGCAGAGACATGACTGTCGACGAACTCATGCTCCGCATCATCGACAACGAATTTAATGTCACCTTTTCAGGTGGAGACCCACTCTATCAGCTCGAACCGCTCACTGCCCTTGCCCGCGCGGTCAAAGCTTCAGGCAAGACAATCTGGTGCTATACCGGATTTATTTACGAAGATTTACTTGCCGCTCCCCGCTACGCCGAAATCCTTTCCCTTATCGATGTCCTCGTCGACGGTCCCTTCATCCTCGCTCTGCGCGATACCGACCTCCTTTTCCGCGGCTCCTCCAACCAACGCATCATCCCCCTCCACCCATTAGACTAATTAGACCAATTAGCCCCAGAAAACAACTAATTGTGCATTATCTAACCACAACCCCGTCCAAATCACCCAATTTACTCTTCAGACCGGCAGCATAATCCCGGCGGACTCTCAACGTCATTTCACACGAATTGTCGAAAATCTGCCCGACGATTTCCACATCACTCCCCTTGCATAGTCTCATCACGTCGTTCATCGCAAGATAAGGAAACGTGAAACTCACATCCTCCGTCTCATGGCATTCTATTATGTCGGCAGCCGTGAGAGCCTCCTTCGCCGCCTCTCGATATGCCACTATCAGACCCGAAGTTCCCAACTTTATCCCACCGAAATATCTGACCACGATTATAACGACGTTTGTCAGTCCGAACGAATTTATTTGACCCAATATTGGTTTTCCCGCCGTTCCCGAAGGCTCGCCGTTGTCGTTTGACTGGAACTCCGTCCGTTCTGCGCCTATCATATAAGCCCAGCATACATGACGCGCGTCATAGTAACGTTTCTGAAAATCCGCGATATGCGCCTTCGCTTCCGCTGCACTTGCGACAGGGAATGCGAAAGCCAGAAACTTACTCATCTTTTCCTTATAGATGCCTTCCGACGGAGACTTTATCGTTAAAAACGTATCACCCATAACACCCGCAAAGTTAATCAATAATCCCCACCCCGCAAAAATTACCATAGCATGGTAGGGCTGCTCCCCGGAGCAGCCGCAAAGTAGCATCCGCCGCTATCCCTTTCTTCTCCGCACCCTCTGCGCGAAAGTCGCTTTGCCGGCTATCACTACGGCATAGACTGATGTGGAAGGCTCAACGGCTGTAGGGATGCTGTTATTTCATGATTACTTTAAGAGACACAATGTTTTCAAATGTCACGAGATAGACTCTGGCTTCAAGGTTGACAGTTGTTGAGTAAGATAACACAGACGTCCTCGCGGAACACTGACGCGGAATTGACGGTAACGGCTGCGCGAGCCTCGAAGCCGGGCAGGTTTTCAACAGAGTTAAAATTGAGGTCGGAAAAAGAGAAGTCCATAAATTACTGAGATTTTCAGCGAAGTTATGGACCTTATGACGGTTGCGAAAAGACGCAATCAGTAGATTTAT
>CAMWNF010000028.1 GCA_947175535.1 uncultured Bacteroidales bacterium | reverse complement strand
TTCGCCTTTCGGCTCTATGCCCACGGTTATGGGTTGGGATGCCCTTGCGGGCATCGCGCGAGGGAGTTCTCGGAGAACTCGGAGTTTTCGGAGTTTTCGGACGGGAATCTCGCGCGGAGGCGCGGAGGGCGCGGAGGTTTTTTGAGCGGAGGGTTGGGCTAATGGGACTAATTGGGTTAATGGGTGGTGATGTTCGACATCTATGATGCCGATTGGATTTTTCTTTTCTCTTTCCACAAGCTGCGCACGGCGCTGCCGCGCTGGCATGTGGCTACAACTGTTTCGCAGCTACGCCGCCGGGCGGCTGCTCCGGGGAGCAGCCCTACTGGTTGTGGTGGTAGCTAAGGTAGCTACTATAGCAGCTATTTTAGCTGAGGTAGGCGCAGGAGCGGACGTTGGGCTAATGGGACTAATTGGGCTAATGGGTGGTGATGTTCGACATCTATGATGCCGATTGGATTTTTCTTTTCTCTTTCCACAAGCTGCGCACGGTGCTGCCGCGCTTGCATGTGGCTATTATTGTTTCGCGGCTATGCCGCGGGGTGGCTGCTCCGGGGAGCAGCCCTATGCTTGCGGTGGTAGCTAAGGTAGCTACTATAGCTATTTTAGCTTGGGTAGGAGCGTGGGATGGCTTTTTGGGGGGTGGTTTGGATTTTTCGGAATTATTGATTAGATTTGTGGACTGAATATAACATGAAATACATTAATCAAAATAATTCTAATTATCATGGAAATGGAAGACCATATCAAGAGTGAGTTTAAGAAACGTTTCGGCACGGAAGGTACGATGTATGCTTCGGCAGGCCGTATCAATCTTATCGGTGAGCACACTGACTATAACGGCGGATTTGTTTTCCCCGGTGCAATCGACAAGTACATAATGGCTGACATCAAGCCTAACGGTACGGATAAGGTGAAGGTGTATTCAATAGATATCGACGATTATGCAGAATTCGGACTGAAGGAAGCAGACGCTCCCGAACAGCAGTGGGCAAGATATATCTTCGGCGTGTGCCGCGAGATAATCAAACGCGGTGGCAAAGTGGAAGGTTTCGACGCGGTTTTCGCCGGCAATGTGCCTCTGGGGGCGGGTCTGTCGTCGTCGGCAGCGTTGGAAAGCGTGTTTGCTTTCGCTCTGAACGATTTGTTTAATGAAAACACAATCGACAAGTTCGAACTGGCGCGCATCGGTCAGTCGACCGAGCATAATTATTGCGGCGTGAAGTGCGGTATCATGGACCAGTTCGCATCGGTGTTCGGCAAAAAAGACCATCTGATGCGTCTCGACTGCCGTTCGATGGAGTTTGAATATTTCCCGTTCAAACCGGAAGGTTATCGTCTGGTGCTGGTGGACTCAGCTGTCAAGCACGAGCTTGTCGGCTCGCCCTATAACCGCCGCCGCGAATCATGTGAGCGCGTGGCAGAAAAACTCGGTCATCAGACCCTGCGCGACGCAACGATGGAGGAACTTGACGCCATCAAGAGCGAAATCACGGCAGAAGATTATATGCGCGCACGCTTTGTAATCGGTGAGAAACAGCGCGTGCTCGACGTGTGCGACGCACTTGTGAAAGGTGACTATGAGACAGTGGGCAAAAAAATGTATGAGACTCACGAAGGTCTTTCGAAGGATTATGAGGTGAGCTGCGAAGAGCTTGATTTCCTCAACGATGTTGCGAAGGAATGCGGCGTGACAGGTTCGCGCATCATGGGCGGCGGTTTCGGCGGCTGCACCATCAATCTTGTGAAGGATGACCTATATGACAGCTTCATCAAGGCTGCTACAGAAAAATTCGAAGCCAAATACGGTCACGCTCCGAAAATCTACGATGTGGTCATTTCGGACGGCGCACATAAATGCTAAAGGCGATGAACAACCGTAAGATAGTAATAGAGCGCGTCGACACCCCTCAGGGTCAAATCGCTCTTATCACGATGACAAACCGCCGCGGCGCATCGGTGACTCTCAGCAATCTGGGAGCGGGTATCGTCAGCATAGTCGTGCCTGACCGCGAAGGCAATATGGCTGATGTGGTGCTCGGCTACGGCAACGCAGCCGACTATCTCGCCGACGGACCGTGCGCGGGCAAGGTTCCGGGACGATATGCCAACCGAATAGCACGAGGACAGTTTGTGCTTGACGGCGTGAGCTACAAGTTGGCGATAAATAACGGACCGAACGCTTTGCACGGCGGTCCGACCGGATTTCAGAACCGCCTGTGGGATGTGGCTCTTGTCGGAGACGACGCGGTGAGATTTACCCGTCTGAGTCCGGACGGAGAGGAAGGCTATCCGGGCAACCTGACCGTCGCGGCGATGTATCGCTGGAGCGACGAGAACAGTCTGGAGCTTACGTTCGACGCCCAGTCAGACAAGCCCACCATCATCAATCTGACCAATCACGCATATTTCAATCTCGCAGGTCATAACACCGGCTCGGTGCTCGAACACGAATTGAAACTGATGGCTTCGCACTATCTCCCGACCGACGAGACCCTGATACCGACGGGCGAACTTGCCGCTGTGGCGGGTACGCCGATGGATTTCACGAAAGCGCACGCGATAGGTCGTGACATAAAAGCTGATTTTCCTGCGCTGAAGTACGGCAAGGGTTATGATAACTGCTGGGTAATAGATAATTATACGCCCGGTGAAATACGTCTGGCAGCCGTGCTTTTCGACCCGACATCGGGTCGCACTCTCGAAGTGAAGACCGATCAGCCAGGAGTTCAAATCTACACCGGCAACTGGCTCGAAGGCGCACCCGCGGGTAAAGGCGGATACACTTACTCCGACTATGACGCAGTCGCAATCGAATGTCAGGATTTCCCCGACTCTCCAAATAAGGCAGACTTCCCCTCGACGCGCCTGAGTCCTGCCGACATCTATCGCCGCCATATAATATTCACATTCAAAACCAAAGCAAGTTAACAATATAAATATGAAACCGACACTTTTAGTCCTCGCCGCCGGAATGGGCAGCCGTTACGGAGGCTTGAAACAGCTCGACGGTCTCGGACCACACGGAGAGACCATCATGGATTATTCAATCTATGATGCTCTGCAAGCCGGTTTCGGCAAGGTTGTTTTTGTAATCCGCAAAGACATTGAAGCTGAATTCCGTGAAAAAATATTGTCGAAATATGAAGGTCATATACCTGTCGAAGTTGTATTTCAGGCCATCGATGACCTTCCTGAAGGCTACACTTGTCCTGAAGGCCGCACCAAACCGTGGGGCACGAACCACGCCGTGATGATGGCGGCAAAAGCCATCAACGAGCCATTCGCGGTCATCAATGCGGATGACTTCTATGGACGCGATGCGTTCGAAGTGGTGGCGCGTCAACTTGCAGACGCGAAGCCGGGCGAGTATTCACTCGTAGGATTCAGAGTAGGCAACACTATGAGTCCCAACGGGTCGGTCGCACGCGGAGTTTGCTCGACCGATGCGAACGGGATGCTGACGGATGTTGCCGAAAGAAAGGATATCCGCTATGACGAAGCCGGAAAAATCATCTATACGGGAGACAACGGCGAAACTTGCGAACTCGCTCCCGAAGCACCGGTGTCGATGAACCTGTGGGGTCTGATGCCGGACTATTTCGAGCTGTCGAAACGTGAATTCACGAACTTCCTCAAGAAGAACGCCGACAATCCGAAGGCAGAAATGACAATTCCCGACTGTATGGACGGCTTAATCAAAAACGGCGAAGCGACGGTCAAGGTGCTTGACACGACTTCAAAGTGGTTTGGCGTGACATACGCGGGTGACCGCCCGGGTGTGGTCGAGAAATTCGCTGAATTACATCGCGAAGGAGTATATCCCGATAAGATGTTCTGATTTAATCGTCGACGATTATCGCAGTCTGTTTAGGCAGACGGTCGACATCGAAGACGCTCAATAATGAATTTGGTGTGCATGGCTCGTAATCATCTTTGATGCGGGCCATGCCTGCCAATCTGCCAATCAATTCTTCGGGGTTGAAACGGCGGCGCAGCTCTTGCATGCTCAACGACATGTCGCGTTTGGAGAGCCGCTGACCGGCGGGGTTGGAAAGAAGAGGCAGATGGATATAGCGGGGTGGGGAGTAGTCCAGCAGGTCGTAGAGATAAAGCTGTTGGGCGGTCGACAGTAGAAGGTCACACCCCCGGACGACTTCTGTAACTCCCATCAGCGCATCATCGACGACGACTGCGAGCTGATAAGCCCATGCGCCATCGGCGCGCTGAAGGACGAAGTCGCCGCAGTGGGCAGTGAGATTGACAGACTGACAGCCGAAGACGCCATCAGTGAATTGGATTTCTTTGTCGGGGACGTAGAGGCGTGTAGCACATGGCTTAGTGACAGCTACAGGTTGAAAGGGCGGTCGGGCTGCGGGACGGCAAGTGCCCTGATAGATAATGCGTCCGTCGGACTCGTGTGGCGCCTGAGTCGCCATAATGTCGGCGCGCGTGCATCGGCAGGGATAGGTCAGCCGCATGTCTTTCAGCCGGTCAAGGGCATGGCAATAGATGTCGCCGCGGAGACTTTGGGAGTATGGACCCGGGCCGCCTTTATCATCAAGTCCGCCTTCGTCCCATTCAAGACCGAGCCAGCGCAGGTCGTCTTCAATCAAGCGGGCATATTCGATTTTCGACCGCTGAGGGTCAAGGTCCTCGATACGCAGCAGCCATTTGCCACCGCGACTTTTCGCCGAAAGCCACGAGACGAGGGCGGTGAAAACATTGCCCAGATGCATGCGTCCGCTCGGCGACGGAGCGAAGCGACCTTTGACGGCATTATGATTGTCGGAGACAGACATTGTAAGATTTGAAGAAATTCGGACGCAAAATTAAGCAATTATTACTATTTTTGTGATTAAAATCATGTAATCATGAAAAGGACGTCCGCAATTATTATCGCATTGGTGGCAATAGCATTGCTGTCTGTGACGTCGTCGGCTCAAAAATTCGTATTCAACTTTACGGAATATAATTTTGTTCCTTCCGGTTCGGAGTTCGGAGAGGTGCACGATGCCAAGTCGGTCATCTCTGTGAGCAAGAATAAAGGAGATGATTATTCAGTCGTAATCACGTCGGATATATTGATACCGAGAACATTTGATAATGTGAAACTTGTGGATTACATCGATGGCGATGGTGTCATCGAGATAGTTTTCGCGCTGAATGATACTCACTATCTTTTAATAAGCTATATGCCTAAGGAACAATATGGCGGAGCATTGGAGATGGACCCTGAAAGCACGGACGATGACGTCGCTTCATTTATGAATGATATCGACGACAATGCCGGTCAGGCGGCATTTCTAAAAGAATTCAACCGGCTAAAGGATTATGTTATCGCCAATTATGAAATTGATAAGAATAAAGTAAAAAATCCGGACGTGATACCGGTTGGCACGAACCCGAAAAAAACGGAGCCAAAGCCAGTGACCTCAGTTGCGACTTCAGGTACATCCCGTGCGAGCAAAGCCATGCGTCTGCCTCTTAGCCAACTTTTAACTCACATTGCTGTCTACGGCGAATTTGGAGCATCGATACGGACAATATATCAGAACATGACTTCGGCAGGACTGAAAACGCGCTATGAGGAGGACAAAAGTGTTTTTGCAGCGTTCTGTTCGCCGAATAGCGGTATGGCTGATAATCTAAAGAATGATATCGAGCTTTATATCGACGGGCTTTCCCATCAGTACACACAGTCGTCTGTGACCTACGGCACCAATGACCAAGAGAAAAAGACCATGTTATATATGTTCTGGTTTGAAAACAGTCCAGGAAGCACGCATGAAACAGACGCATTCCTAAAGAGTCTCATTGCTGAACTAAATAAATTTGGCTACGATTTCGACCCGAACAAAATAGATAGTACTCAAGCTTCGCATACAGATAAGTATAAAAATGTAACTCTCTGGCGGACATATTATACTAATCAGAGAAATCAGTTAATTTATGGCGGGGCATTATATGTTTTTGAATGAAAAGAATTAAGATGATAAGAAAAATTGTCGGATTAATGCTGTCGGTTGCAGCATGCCTTCCGGCTTATTCCCGAACAGACAGCGTGACTTACTCGGGGGCCGTGTTTGCCAACGCGTCGACAGGTCGTTACGCTCCTTATATGATAGGTTCATGGAACGGCGACCGCACGACGATGAAAAACGGGCTGTCTGCCGACTTTTCGATAGAAAAAACGATGTCGACGGGCGGACGTTTCAGCTGGGGCGCGGGCGCGGAGGTTATGGCGGGTTACAACCACCCGGCAGATTATGCGCGCTATGACGAAGCTGATAAGAGCTGGACGACGTCGGTGATGAGACCGGCGGCAGTGACGCTGAGGCAGCTGTATGGAGAGGTTCATTACCGTTGTCTTTACGCGCTTGTCGGCATGAAGACGTTTCACTCAGATATCGTCGACGACCGACTGTCGTCGGGAGACCTGATACGGAGCAATAATGGGCGCCCAATACCCGGTGTCGCAATCGGATTTGTAGATTATCAGAATATACCGTTCACCAACGGATGGCTTCAGCTCAACGGTCAGATAATGTATGGCAAATTCTTCGATAACGACTACCGCCGCAAGCAGTTCAATTATTATTCGCCGCTGATTGCGACAGATATTTATTACACATATAAATATTGGTATTTCCGGACTAAACCGAGCGAACGATTCTCGGCAACATTCGGAATGCAGACAGCCGGACAGTTCGGCGGGAGCACCGACTGGTACTATCGCGGGAAGTTGACCCGCAAAGAGCATCGAGGTTTCAGATTCAAAGACGTATTCAAGATGTTTTTCCCGACATTGGGCAACGGAAATGCATACTATGAGGGCAATTCGCTCGGAACATGGTCGCTGCGCGCGCGTTACAGACTGTTCAACGACAGCGAAATCGCGGCTTATTGGGAAAATCTTTTCGAGGACGGTTCAGGCATAGGATGCCGCAACGGAGCTGACGGACTCTATGGCGTTCAGTACACCATGGCGAAAAAAGGATGGTTTACGAGCGCGGTGGTCGAATATCTTGATTTCCGCAATCAAAGCGGACCGTTGCATTTCGCTCCCGGCGACCGTAATTCATCTTCGATAACCTCCGAGGCGACCGGGGGAGACAATTATTACAGCAATGACACTTACGGGTCGTATGTCAACTATGGTATGGCTATCGGTTCGCCTATGGTGATGGCTCCAATTTATAATTCGGACGGTTATCCGGAATTTATTTTCAACCGCATGCGTGGCGTGCACGTGGCAGCGATGGGGTCACCGACGGGCGAATTAGATTACAAGTTGATGTTAGGCTGGCAGAAAGGTTACGCAATGGGACGCACTCCGCTGCCGCATGCTAAGTCAGATGTATCCGCCATGGTCGAAGTCAACTGGCAGGCGAACAGTCTGCTCGACGGTCTGTCGCTGAATTGTCGTGTGGCGATTGACCGCGGAGAATTAAGAGGTAATAATTTCGGTGCGGCATTGGCGGTGCGATACACCGGGTCGTTTAACTTTAAGAAATGAAAGCTATGTTGAAAAGACTCTCTTTTATAGCGGTAATACTCCTTGCATTATGCTCGTGCCGCGTCAATAACGGCGATATCGGGGACTATTTCGGGTCGTGGTCGCTCTATGATATGAAAATAGATGGCGAGACACCTGATGATTTCGACCCTGAGCTGACGTTCTGGCAGTTTCAGAATAATATAATAGATATCTGTCGGGTCGAATTCATGTATGACCGAGTGGCACATTGGGGGACATGGGAGGAAGAGAATGGCAGACTGTTGCTCAACTTCATGCACCATAATGGTAATGATGCTCCGGGCTCGGGCGAATATTCCGCGCCCGCATGGATAGGTTTCACGTCAGATGAAATTATGAGCTTATCGTTCGTAAGCCGTGCGTCGAAGCGTATGACTCTATCGTGGAACAGTCCCGACGGTCATCAATATGTCTATTCATTAAGAAAAATCTGGTAAAAGATATGATAAATCCTGACAAAGTTGTCCTTGTCACGGGCGCTGACGGCTTCATAGGTTCGCATCTCACGGAGCTTCTGCTTTCGCTCGGCTATAAAGTGCGCGCTCTCGCCCAATATAATTCGTTTAATTCGTGGGGTTGGCTTGAAGGCATCAAGTCGCACGGGCTGGAAGTAGTATGCGGCGATGTCCGCGACCCTGAATTCTGTCGGGAGATAACCGCCGGTTGTGGAACGGTGTTTCATCTGGCGGCATTGATTGCAATCCCCTACAGCTATGTTGCGCCGGACAGTTATGTCGATACCAATATCAAAGGGACGATGAATATGTGTCAGGCAGCCCGCGCCGCCGAGGTCGACAGAATAATCGTGACTTCAACGTCGGAAGTCTACGGCACAGCTCTCGAAGTGCCTATACCCGAGACGCATCCGCGTCAGCCACAATCGCCCTATTCGGCTACAAAAATCGGTGCGGACGCAATCGCTGAAAGTTTCTATAATGCATTCGGATTGCCGCTGGTAATCGCGCGCCCGTTCAACACGTATGGTCCGCGACAGAGCGCGCGAGCCATTATTCCGACAATTATCAGCCAGATAGCTGCGGGTGCCCGTGTCATCAAGGTCGGAGACCTTACGCCGACACGTGATTTCAATTTTGTCACAGACACTTGCCGCGGTTTTGTAGCACTTGCACAGACAGCGGGCATAGAGGGTAGGAATATAAATATAGCAACTGGTACGGAGGTGTCTATGGCTGAGACTCTGCGACTTATTGCTGAACTGATGGGTGTCGAGGTTGAATATGTCGTGGACCCCGAACGTATTCGACCGTCTAAAAGCGAGGTGCGGCGTCTGTGCGGAGATAACCGTGTGATTACATCGCTGACAGACTGGCGTCCAGAAGTATCATTGAAAGATGGTCTCAGAAAGACGATTGAATGGTTTACGGACCCGGTCAATCTGTCGCGGTACAAAACTGATATCTATAACCGTTGATATGCAGCGACGAGTGAATATTCTTTTTCTTGGCGGCGCAAAGCGAGTGTCCATGGCTCGGCTTTTCAAACGAGCAGCCGAACGGCTTGGTCTTACGGCTGAGATTTTCAGCTATGAGATTGATGAAGTTGTGCCGGTGGCGTGTGAAGCGACAATCATCAAAGGCTCTCGCTGGAGCGATGATGATATTCTCGAACGACTCGACGAGACTGTTGAACGGTATGCTATCAATGTAATAGTTCCGTTTGTTGATGGAGCGGTGGCTGTCGCGTCGGCATATGCTGCGCGATATCCCGGAAAGGTGTTCGTGCCTTCGGGAGATGCGGCAACGGCAGAACTTATGTTTGACAAGGTGTGCGCCGCAAAAGCTTTTGAAAATGCCGATATATCGGTTCCAAGGACTTACCACCGCGGAGAACCATGCCTAAGGCTTATCGCCAAACCGCGTCACGGTTCAGCCTCGAAAGGTATTGTGATGATAAACTCAGTCGAAACACTGAACGATGTGTTGTTGCACGGTGACGATTATCTGATACAGGAACGTATTGACAACCGTGAGGAGCTGACGGTAGACTGCTATGTTTCAGTTGCCGATGGTTTGCCGTTGGTCGTCTCTCCCCGGAGGCGCAATGTCACAGTCGGTGGCGAGGTTTCCGATACGGAGACCATAGACGATGATGCCACGGTCGAACTTAGCCGCCGGGTCCTGGCGGCTATGAATCTTCGCGGTGCTGTCACGGTACAGCTTATCCGAGATTTGGACTGCAGAGAGAGACTTGTTGTGATGGAGGTCAATCCGCGACTCGGCGGCGGCGCGGTATGCTCGGTGGTAGCAGGCGCCGATATCCCGCTATTGATTCTTTCTGAGGCGACCGGACTGCCGCTTGAAGCGAGTGTGCCTCAGGCTGGAGTGAGAATATGCCGTTATATGCAGGAGGTCGTCTTTGTCAACGGTGTGCTCAAATCAGATTATTGAAAACAAAGATGAAAGGTAAGACTATAATAATTGCAGAGGCAGGGGTTAACCATAATGGAAACCTGGAGCTTGCGAAGAGGATGGTTCTGGCAGCCAAGGAAGCAGGTGCGGATTATGTTAAGTTTCAGACGGCTGTGCCTGAACTCGTGATTTCCTCGGTTGCGCCCAAGGCGGAATATCAGAAAGAAACCACGGGCGCGGACGAAAGCCAGCTGGAAATGTGCCGTAAACTTCATCTTCCGCTATCAGATTATGCCGGGCTCAAAAAATATTGCGATGAGGTAGGCATCGGGTTTATGTCGACACCGTTCGATCTCGTGTCAATCGACTGCCTTGCTGAACTCAATATGGACTATTGGAAAATTCCGTCAGGGGAGATAACAAATTTACCGTATTTAAGAAAAATTGCATCAAAAGGCGGAAAGGTAATACTTTCTACCGGTATGTCGACAATCCCAGAAGTTGAAGCGGCGATCGGGATATTGGAAAATGGTGGTATCGCACGCGATGCAATCATACTGCTGCACTGCACCACTCAATATCCCACTCCTTTTGAAGCAGTGAATCTCCGTGCAATGGAAGCTCTTGCGGCACTCGGCTGCCGTTCGGTCGGTTATAGCGACCATACGCCGGGGATAACAGTTCCGATAGCGGCTGTTGCTCTCGGGGCATCAGTTATAGAAAAACATTTCACCCTCGACCGTAATCTTCCCGGTCCTGACCAGAACGCATCGCTTGAACCTGCGGAACTTAAACAAATGGTCGACAGCATCCGTCAGGCAGAGACCGCGCTTGGGTCTTCGGAAAAAATCGTCACCGAGGCGGAGCGTCCGAATATCGAAGTTGCACGAAAAAGTATCGTTGCGGCTCGTTTTATATCGAAGGGTGAAATATTCTCTGAAGAAAATATCACTGTTAAACGTCCTGGCTCGGGCATAAGTCCGATGATGTGGGACAGTGTGATAGGTCGTCATGCACAGGATGATTTCGAAGCGGATTCATTAATAAGTCTGGATTGATTGTTGTGAGAGGGATATGTTAAAATCTCTGAGCTCAAATATGTATTTTTCTCGGGGGCGGAAACATTTGGCTACGGTTCTGTTTCTCTGTATTTTTGTCATATGGCAGTTATGGGGAATTTTTCCGCTTATCAGCTATGAAGGCGATGGCATAAGTATCAGCGCAGGATGTGAGTACACCTATCTCAATGGCTGGGATACATTGGGACAGAAAGGTTACGGTTATTGGATGCAGCCAATGATGTATGTGTTGATTTTGCTGTGTAAAAACATTCTGCCTGCTTTGTCATGTGAGACAATATATTGTGGTCTGTCAGCGATAGCGGGAATTGTTTTCCAGCTTTTAGTCCTGAAATTCGCATATGGATTTTGCAAGGACCTCGGATATAAAATGCTGTTGTTGTCTTTGGTACTAATACCGGAATCGTATGCTATTGCGATGTATCCTAATTCAACTGTTTTCTGTGCATGTTTCTTTACAGGTGGACTATGTCTGTTACAGGGTGGACGAATTTTGCCGGCATTTCTCCTATTGATTGTGGCACCGTTTTTCAGGCTTGATGTGCTGATGGTGTATCCGGTGATACCATTTCTACTTTTCTTTAGTGGGCTGTCAATACGAAGGAGTATTCTATTGTCTGCGTTGTTGGCGGTTATAGTCGCTCTGGCTTCATTTCTTGTATTCAGATTGTTGGGCGCAGATATATTCCGGACAATAACAGAATATGCCAAATGGACGGGAATAATAACCTTGAAGAAAAATATGCTCGCAATCTTGGGCTTTTATGGCATTATTTCTTGTATATTGTTTCCAATCGGTTGGGTGATATGTCTCCGGAATAAGAATTTTAAGGCGATTGTTATATGCACTCTGGCGATTATCCTTGTGCACGGATTTAATTTTAAGTTCGGTAATGCGTCCAAACATTTCGCCCTTTTATTGCCGTTTGTTGTAATTCTCGCTGCATATGGGTTGAAGCTGCTGTTACAGGCAAGACACAGGATTATATCAGTGATTACAGTGGTTGCAATAATATTAGTGTTTACAGTAGGCGTGAGGATTGGGGGGCATTCACGTTCTTTCACGCAGTCGATGTTGAATGACTACGCACCGGTTTTAGCTCAATATGATTTCACAAAAGGTGATACTCAATTGGATTTCGTGATAGGAGGGGGACAGGTCTCTACAACTTCCGATGAAGTCATACTTTCTTCGGGATGGTTCTTTTATCCCGCTTTAATTCACGATATTAAAAAAGGAAATATTGAGCGCAATGATGCGTTCAGGCGGTTTGCCGATAATATCAGAGGACAGGAGCCTACCATTCTCTATACGTCATGGGAAAATCAGGCGCGTTTGGATTATATGGAGTGGACAGGTGTCATTCAGTGGGGACTGTCGCAATTGGAATCTGTATTTTCCGAGCTTATTTATGATGGTGATGTCAAGTCGTTTATAGAGAATAAATTTTCTAAATATATTAAAGATGAATATCAACCGGCTCAACGGAAAATATATTTCTTTTCTACGGATGTAATTTGTCACAGATGGGATAATATGCTTGAGATGCTATTGAATGCCGGCAGGATTACACCGCTTGATTCTGTCGGTGCAATATACGAATTGAGATACTAAGTCCTTTTTGGGAGAAGACGGAATAAAGGAAAAATCTAAAATGGGTTGTTATTAAATAGTTATTTGCTATTTTTGCAAAACCAAATAAAAGTATATCAAATGAGACTTCACAGAATATCAGCACACATAAATTATATCGGGGTCAATGACCGTACGACCGAACGCTTTGAAACTTTATGGCCTTTGCCCCATGGAGTAAGCTATAATTCATATCTTGTAACCGGTTCTGACAAGACTGCTATTATTGATGGCGTAGAGGTCAGTCATGCGTTGCAGCAGATTGATGCTATAAAATCAGTTTTAGGTGACCGTAATCCTGATTATTTAATTATTAATCATATGGAGCCGGACCATTCCGGAGCTATCCGCATACTCAGACAAGCCTTTCCGGAATTGACAATTGTCGGTAATGTTCAGACTCTTGCCATGGTTAAGGGTTTTTATGGTGTGGCTGACAACTTCCTGACAGTTAAAGATGGCGATACGTTGTCTCTTGGCGATGTTACTTTACGCTTCGCTTTGACGCCGATGGTCCACTGGCCCGAGACGATGATGACTTATTTCGAAGAGGAGAAGACATTGTTAAGCGGAGACGCCTTCGGTTGTTTCGGTGCACTAAACGGTGCTGTTGTCGACAAGGATATGGATACGACTCCTTATTTCCCTGAAATGATACGCTATTACAGCAATATTGTGGGAAAATACGGTCAGTTTGTTCAGCGTGCAATGGCAAAGCTCAAGGATATCACCGTTGAAACAATATGCTCGACGCATGGTCCTGTATGGCAGGCTGAATTATCTCGGGTTATTGACCTTTATGACCGTCTAAGCCGTTACGAACCGCTCGACCGCGGGGTGACTATTGTTTACGGGTCGATGTACGGAAACACGGAGCGAATGGTCGAAGCTACTGCCGATGCGCTTGTAGAAGCTGGTGTACGTAACATTTCGGTGCACAATGCCGCCAAATCTGACTTGAGTTATATTCTTGCCGACCTGTTCACACACGCAGGTGTAATATTTGCATCCCCGACATATTCCGACTCAGTATTTCCGCCGGTCGCTGCAGCACTTGATGCAGCGGTATTACGTGGCTTGAAGAATCGGGAAGTTGCGGTAATCGGTGAATTCACCTGGGCACCCATGGCAGCCAAGAAGATAGGGGCTGCAATCGAAGCCTCGGAGATGAATCTGATATCAGACCCGATAACGGCGAAACATGCTCCGGATGCAGACATTCTTGATAAGTGTCGCGCTCTTGCAACAGCCCTTGCGGAAAAAATAAAGGCATAGCATATTCTTCGGCTGAAAATACAATAAAATAGGGGCGTGGGGGCTTTGGTAAGTGGCGAAAAATTTGTATCTTTGTCTGTTATTTGAAACGAAAGAACTGTTTAAAATATGTCAGAAGAAAAAGAGCAATATAGCGCCAGTAATATTCAGGTCCTTGAGGGACTTGAAGCTGTGCGTAAACGTCCGGCGATGTACATAGGTGACATTTCAGCCAAAGGTCTCCATCATCTCGTTTATGAGGTTGTCGATAACTCAATCGACGAAGCTCTTGCCGGATATGCTACCGATATAGAAGTAACTATCAATCCGGATAATTCAATCACTGTTGTTGACAACGGTCGCGGCATTCCGGTCGATATGCACGAAAAAGAGGGTAAAAGCGCCCTCGAAGTCGTTTTGACTGTGCTGCATGCCGGCGGTAAGTTCGATAAAGGTTCATACAAGGTTTCCGGCGGTCTTCACGGCGTAGGTGTCAGCTGTGTTAATGCGCTTTCGACCTATCTCCGCGCCGAAATCCATCGCGACGGTAAAGCATACATGCAGGAATATGCATATGGTAAGCCGACATGCGAGCTCACGGTTATCGGTGAAAGTTCACACACGGGAACTATGATTACATTCAAGCCAGACGCGTCGATTTTCACTGTTACCGAATACGATTACTCGACTCTTGCCAACCGTCTGCGTGACCTTGCTTTCCTTAATGCGGGTATCACGCTTAAACTTACTGATTTACGTGACGTTGATGAAAACGGAAATCCCCGTTCTGAAACATTCTTCTCCGCAGAAGGTCTGCGTGAGTTCGTAAGATATATCGACTCCAATAAAGAGTCTCTTATCGCAGATGTAATTGACTTGCGTACAGAGCGTCAGGGTATTCCCGTGGAAGTCGCACTGACATATAACAATACATACAACGAGAATGTCTACTCTTATGTCAACAATATCAATACGATAGAGGGTGGAACACATCTCACCGGTTTCCGTCGCGGTCTTACATCAACTCTGAAGAAGTATGCCGAAGACAACAATCTGCTTAAAAACGCGAAGGTGGAAATCGCAAGCGACGACTTCCGCGAAGGTTTGACAGCAGTGGTTTCTGTCAAGGTTATGGAACCGCAGTTTGAAGGACAGACCAAGACCAAACTCGGTAATTCAGAGGTTATCGGAGCCGTCCAGACTGCTGTCAGTGAGGCTCTCCGTAACTATCTTGAAGAAAACCCGAAACAGGCACGCACGATTGTCGACAAGGTCATACTTGCCGCACAGGCGCGTCATGCAGCCAACAATGCCCGCAAACAGGTACAGCGCAAGTCTCCTCTCTCGGGCGGAGGATTGCCCGGCAAGCTGGCTGACTGTTCGTCGCGCACCGCTGAAAATTGCGAGATTTTCATAGTCGAAGGTGATTCTGCGGGCGGAACAGCAAAGCAGGGTCGTGACCGTACATTTCAGGCAATTCTTCCTCTGCGCGGTAAAATTCTCAATGTTGAGAAAGCCATGGAGCATAAAATTCTGGACAACGAGGAAATTTCAAATCTCTTCCGCGCACTTCGCGTCACAATCGGCACGGAGGACGACCCAAAAGAAGCCAATCTTACTAAGCTTGCCTATCACAAGATTATCATCATGACCGATGCCGATGTCGACGGTGCTCATATCGCGACACTTCTGATGACATTCTTCTTCCGCCGCATGCGTCCGATTATCGAGAACGGTTATCTCTATCTTGCCACTCCTCCGCTTTATAAATGTAAGCGAGGCAAGGCAGAGGAATACTGCTGGACCGATCAACAGGTGCAGAGATTTATTGACGAGCACGGAAAAGCGACGACAGTGCAGCGTTACAAAGGTCTCGGTGAGATGAGTGCGGCAGAACTCCGTGATACAACAATGTCGCCGGAACACCGTATGCTGAAACAGGTAGCCATCAGTGATGCCGCAGAAGCAGACCGAATATTCTCGATGCTGATGGGCGAAGATGTTGGTCCGCGACGCGACTTTATCGAAGCAAATGCAAACTACGCGAATATTGACGCTTAAATTTGCAATATAATATTGACGGTCCGCAACAAAATTGACGTGCGGACCGTTTTATTTATATACATAACTATTTACGCGTTACAACATAGTTGAAAATGCGGCAATTCATCATAGAACACAAGAATTATGTCAAAGTCTAACAAAAAAGATACCAAAGTAAAACGTTTGCAGGACGCAATCGATGCATATGTCAACAGTCAGGTAAACGGCACATTTAACTATAAGCAAGTATCGGCAGCTCTCGGCGCTTCGACTCCCAAGTTACAGCGCGCGATTGCGATGTATCTCGCGGAGCTTGCTTACGAAGGTGTAATAGTTGAAGTCGCTCCCGGTAAATATAAGACACCGAAGCGTGCGGTCATTGCGACAGGCGAGTTTGTCCGTCGCTCCAGTGGCAAGAACAGTGTAATACTCGACGACGATAACGAAACTATATTCGTGGCAGAGAGAAATTCGAAGCATGCCCTCAATGGTGACCGTGTGTCGGTCAGCATAGCTGCTCATGTGAGAGGTAAGGAGCCTGAAGCCGAAGTTATCAAAATTATTGAGAAAAAAGCCCAGACTTTTATAGGTACATTGCGTGTCGAAAGACATTACGCTTATCTGCTCACCGATTCTAAATATCTTGCGACTGATATCTTCATTCCGAAATCTAAACTAAAAGGCGGTGTGACCGGAGACAAAGCGGTCGTACGAATCACCAATTGGCCCGAAGACGCAACTAATCCAATTGGAGAAGTTGTGGATATTCTGGGTAAAACAGGAGAGAATAATGCTGAGATGCATTCGATTTTGGCTGAATTCGGACTGCCTTACCGCTATCCGGAAGCAGTCGAAAAAGCTGCTGCCAAGATTGACGCAGGTATTACAGACGAAGTTGTCGCGCAGCGTGAGGATATGCGAGACGTCACGACTTTCACTATAGACCCCAAAGATGCCAAGGACTTTGATGATGCACTTTCTATACGGAAATTACCTAACGGGCATTATGAAGTCGGTGTACATATCGCCGATGTTACTCATTATGTAAGACCCGACAGTATAATCGACCGCGAGGCACAGGATCGTGCGACATCGGTTTATCTGGTTGACCGCGTTGTGCCGATGTTGCCTGAGCATCTCAGTAACGGCATCTGCTCTCTTCGCCCGAATGAGGACAAACTGACTTTTTCGGTCGTTTTTGAAATGGATGAGAATGCGAAGGTGCTTAAATCGCGTATCGTTCGCACTGTTATCCGTAGCGACCGCCGCTTCACTTATGAAGAAGCTCAGGAGGTTATTGAGACAGGAAAAGGCGACTATGCGGATGAGGTTCTGACGCTCGACAAGCTTGCCAAACAACTTCGCCAACGCCGTTATGAAAATGGTTCTGTAGAATTCGACCGAGCGGAGGTGAAATTTGAAATCGACAAGGACGGACATCCGACCGGGGTCTATTTCAAAGAATCGAAAGACGCTAATAAACTCATTGAAGAGTTCATGCTTCTTGCCAACCGTACAGTCGCCACGGTTATCGGCAAGAGTAAGAAGCAGAAAGCATTTGTCTATCGGGTTCATGATATGCCTGACCAGGAAAGACTCGTCAATCTGTCGGCTCTCGCCCGTAACTTCGGTTTCAAAATCAAACCGACCGGTACACCTAAAGAGGTAAATCGTTCAATCAACAAAATGCTTGAAGGAGTCAAAGGCAGAGGCGAGGAAAATTTCCTGTCCACACTTGCCGTACGTTCGATGGCAAAGGCGGTCTACACTACTGAAAATATAGGTCATTACGGTCTTGGCTTCGATTACTATACCCATTTCACATCGCCAATCCGGCGTTATCCCGATATGATGGTTCACCGTCTGCTCGAACGCTATCTCAACGGTGGACGAAGTGTCAACGTTGAAAAACTCGAGGAAGACTGCAAGCATTCTTCCGATATGGAGCAGCTGGCAGCCAACGCAGAACGCGCGTCTATCAAATTCAAACAGGTCGAGTATATGGGCGACCATCTTGGAGAAGTCTATGACGGTGTGATTTCCGGCGTGACAGAATGGGGTCTTTTTGTCGAGCTTGATGATAACAAATGTGAAGGTCTTGTTGCGGTAAGGGATCTCGCCGATGATTATTACGACTACGACGAGAAAAATTATTGCCTTGTCGGTCGTCGCAACGGCAATCGTTATCGGCTGGGAGATAATGTGAAGGTTCAGGTCGCCCGTGCGAATCTTGATAAAAAGCAGCTTGACTTCCTTCTTGTAGATGAGAAAAACCCGCCGCGTTCACTTGACATGCTTGAAGCTCCGTCAGTAGCGGAAGTTCTCAGCACTTCCGGAAAACCGAAGAAAAACGGATATAACGACCGGGATAAAACGACCGGCACGGAATCATCTAAAAAATATGGCACGTCATATCGCCGATGAAAGCAACGATTGAAGTTGACCGGTTGCGTGTATGGGCGCGTCATGGCGTCATGGCGCAAGAGCGAGTGGTCGGAAATGAATTTGAGGTTTCGGTAACGCTTGACTATCCTCCGGCATTGAAAGCAGTTGAAACAGACCGCGTTGAAGATACACTTAATTATGCGGTGGTGATTGAGATTATTCAGCAGGTCATGTCAGAACCGTCGAGTCTTATCGAGCATGTCGCTGGCAGGATAAAGGATGCCATATTAGCGGTATATCCTGAAATAACCTCCGGCAGGATTAGCGTTTCAAAGCTTGCGCCTCCTGTCGCAGCTCAGTTAGCGGCTGCACGCTTTACGATAGAATTCTGACCCTTAGTCCCAGGTGTATTTTTTCTGTTTCGACATTCCGGAGCTTATTGAGAGAGACATGCGCCGGAAAGGTTGTGCCAACGCGAGTAATGGGGCGGATAGGAATGTACGTCTCAAATCGATAGCCTCACTTGTCTTTTTCCATGCAGCGGCTATGCAAGCCATCGGTGTTATTATTAGCAATGCTGCGATTATTATGGTGAACAGGTTCATATAATCCAACGCTATTGCAGCCCCACTGCATGCTAATGCTAACCATAGGGCGCACTCACCCAATGCGAGCCTTGGCATCGGCTTGCTATGGATAAACCCTTCTGTGAAGCGGCGACGTATGGCTGTAGAGCGGAGTGCGGCATTCATGTCGTAATTGCTGAAGCGCACTACTGACTCAGGCGACAACTCTGTGACGGTGTTGTTGCGGGTTGCAATCTCGCTGATGAAGATATCATCGTCGCCGAAATGCAGGTTGAGCGACCTTGAAAATCCTTTGTTCTCGAAAAAAAGCTGCCGGCGGTAGGCGATGTTGAGTTCAGTGCCGCGGAACGCGCGGTTGCCGATGGCGGCTGCTATCCATGCAACGCTGTCACATGCGAAGCAGAATGAGGTCGATAGCGCGATTTCAGAGTCATTGGTCGGGGCGGCGTAACCGAGCACTATGCCTGTCTCGGGATTGTTGAAATGCCGCATAAGTTTCTCGAGCCATTTGTCTGATGTTATTATGGCGTCAGCGGTAGTGTTTACGACGACTTCATAGCGTGCAGCTTTTATACCGAGAGTCAGAGCCAGTTTCTTGCGGCTTAGATTTCGTGCTCCGTCGGGAGTGAACGTCAGATACAGGTTTCGGTGAGCGAGCTGCAACGCATTTATCACACTGCGCACATCGGCTGAGTCTCCTTCATTGATAACGATGACTTCAAATGTACCGCCGTAGTCCTGTCCTAAAATAACAGGCAAAAGATTTTCGAGACGGTCAGCTTCGCCCTGAGCGTAAATGATAATAGATGCAGGAACCCACTCCGGACGTTTGCCTTCCGGAGTGTCGACCGTAAGACAGCACTCACGTCTGCGACGGCTGACGCGTCTCACAAACGGACAATAATAGAAGCAGACGATAGCGGCAGACAAAGCGGCAACCGCGAGTAATATGATGGTATAAACCTGAAAATCGAAGTTAAACGACATTATTTACGGCATGAAAATTTTGACACTGCAAATATACAACAAAATTTCTCACCCCGACATACTATTCATGACGACCGAGGCGCATTATTTCAATATTTAATTATAGTTAATGCAATAAATAGCGGAGGCATTCGTTCTATGAAAAACAACTATTGCATACATAGATCTATATATGAAATTAAAAATTTATTCGTTCTGCGCTTTACTGTCGGTGCTGTCGATTAGTTGTGCGACAAAACACACTGTTCTGCCGTATTTTACAGATATGACGGCATCGGAAGGTGTCATCGAGACTCTTAGTTACGTTCCGGAAATAAAGCCTGACGACGAACTGATGATAACAGTCAACTCTTCTGTGCCTGAGGCTTCCGCTCACTATAACGTTCCGCTGATTAATCCTGCCAAGAAGTCAGAAATGATGATTCAGTCTTCTCCAAGGCAGCAGACGTTATTGGTGGATTCAAAAGGCGATATCACGATGCCCGTACTCGGAACTATTCATGTCGCCGGGATGTCGACAGAGGAACTCCAGAATAAACTTACTGAAATGATACGCAAGGATGTATCCGATGCGATAGTAAGAGTGCAACTTGTTAACTTTACAGTCATTGTTGCGGGCGAGGTGTCCAAACCCGCTGCTATCAATGTCACCAGAAATCGTTTCAGTATCCTCGATGCACTCGGTGCGGCGGGCGACTTAACCCCTTACGGCGAGCGCTCCAATGTGCTTGTAATCCGTGAGGAAAATGGTAAGCGGACGTATGCCCGTCTTGACCTTAATTCGTCTGAAATCCTTACATCACCTTATTTTTATCTCAAGCAGAACGATTATGTCTATGTAGAACCGAACAAGGTGAGACAGGCAAATTCAAAATATAATCAGGACAATGCGTTCAAATTGTCGGTTATTTCGACTATCGTCAGTGCGACATCTGTGATAGCCTCTATGATTATTGCCCTTGCGGTAAAATAAATATTGCGATATCATGAGTAATACAAATAATAAGAGTGATTTTATAGATCTTGGTGCGATATTGAATGCATGCCGTAAAAAGTGGTATGTGTTTGTGATATGTGTCTTCTGTACGGTCGGCATAGCCGCAGTCTATATCCGTAAGCACAATCCTGAATATATGGTCTGTGCAAACATGATGATTACCTCTGATAAAGCCTCTGGTGGTATGATGGAGGGCTTGAGTAGTCTGTTCGGCTCAGGTGCTAATGTCGATGACGAATTGTTTGCCGTATCGTCACATTCGGTTTTGCGAGATGTGGTTAAGAAATTAAATCTTAACAAACATCATATAACCAAAACTGGATTTCTTAAGAGCCGATTTGATTATAAGGGCTTTCCCATAGACGTGCTTTATCATCCCGCACTCACCGATACATTACGAACCACACTTGTATTCACCGTTAAGGTCAATGATGAAGGCAAGGTGAATGTAAAGATGGATGCACGTGGTGAGACTGTTGTTAAAATAAAGGATGCAAAATTCCCGGTTGCAGTGAAGTCTCCTTTTGGAGAGTTCACCATCGTGTCGACACCCGAACTTCCCACCGACGAGGCAACCAAAGAGACCATTATCTTGTACGGATATGATAAGGCTGCTGAAATACTTGCTGACGACTTGAGTATTTATATCCCCAGTCGAAGGGCAGATGTGATTGCTATGAACCTTGTGTCCGAGAATACTTCTTACGCTACAGACGTACTCAATTCACTGATTGAATTGTACAACTTGAGAAGTATCAGAATGGATAACAACAAGAACCAGAAAACTCTCGATTTTCTTAACGAAAGGCTTGCGCTTCTCACTGATGACCTCTCGGAAGTTGAGGGGAATATCGAAAATCTGAAAAGCAAACAAGGCATAGTCGACCTTGAAGCAGAAGTTCAGTATCAGTTCGTCAAGAAGGGACAGCTCGAATCAGAACTTGTTGCGGAGGAGACAAAACACGAGATTCTAAAATTGATACGAGACTTTCTGACAGACCCGGATAACGCTCTTAGTCTTGTCCCCGCAGGTCTTGTATCACAGAGTCAGGGCGATGGCGGCGGTCAGGCAATCAATTCATATAACGAATTATTGCTGCAACGCATGCGTATCGCAAGCACAGCTCAGCCTGGTAACGCCGCATTAAAGACTATCGACGGTCAGCTGGCTGCAATGCGCACAAATCTTGTGACAACCTTGTCAAAGTCGTTAGAGACTTCGCAGTTAGCTCTCAACGAACTACGTGGTAAATTTGGTTCGACCAACGCTTCGCTCGGTCACGTTCCAAATCAGGAAAGAGTGATGCGCGATATTCTTCGCCAGCGCGAGATTAAAGAGCAGATATATATTTTCCTGCTCAAAGAACGTGAGCAGATTGCCATGCTTCTTGCCAACGGTAATGAGAAAGGTAAGGTCATAGACGAAGCATATGCACTCACCGAGTCTGTCGGCATGTCAAAAAAGATGATAATCGCTATCGCAGGTTTCCTTGGAGTCCTTTTGGCTTTGCTGATAATTTATATGCAGAATGTTCTCCGCACGAAATTCGCGACCAAGGATGAACTTTCTTCACTCACTTCGGCTCCAGTGCTTGGCGAAATCAGTCTTAGTCGTTCCGGCGAGGTATTGGTGGTTAAACCGAAGACAACCTCTTCGACTGCTGAACTCTTCCGACTGGTACGCTCGAATCTACTGTTCATACTCGGAGACCCCTCAAACAAAGTCGTGCTTATGACATCGACAAAATCAGGGGAAGGCAAATCGTTCATATCAATCAATATTGCCGCATCTTTGGCTATGCTCGGAAAGAAAGTTCTCCTTGTAGGACTCGACATCAGAAAGCCGAGACTTGCCGAATATCTCAATATGCCGCCGACTCCCGGTTTCACTACATACATCGCCGGAGGTTCTCAACAGGGTCTTGATAAGATTGTCCATAAAGACGCGTTGTTGCCTGGTATGGATATCATCTTTGCCGGACCTGTGCCACCGAATCCCTCTGAATTGCTTGTCAGCGATAAGGTAGACGAGTTCTTTAAGACAATGCGAGAACATTATGATTATATCATAATCGACTCTGCGCCTGTCGGTATGGTCAGCGACTCTCTCGCTCTTGCCCGTGTCGCTGATGCTACGGTTTATGTATGCCGTGCTAATTATACCACCAAGTCTGACATTCGTCTCTTCACTGATCTTTACGACAACAAGCGTCTGCCTAAAGTCGGTCTTGTCCTCAACGGAACGACGGCCAAACAAGGCTATGGCTACGGCTATGGAGAAAAGGACTAACTAATTATTAATCGAGACTCACGAAGTATGCTTATAAGTCGCTATAAGTTATGTCTCTACATTTTCCTTACTGCCTTTTGGCTTGCCGCGGCGTGGGGATTTGTAGCAGATGAACTTATTCCGCCGTTGCACAACTTCGATACGGTGAGATATCTCATTGTAGACGGTCTTTTGGCAGTTTTGGGGCTTGCGTGCCTTAGAAATCGCTTTGACATAACGGTCATAGGATCCTTCCTGTTATTATCCTTCTTTTCGTCGTTCGTTTTCAACCACGTCGGGCTTGCGATATATTTCAACGGGTTCCGTGACTTTGTTGGACTGCTGTTCGTATTGCCTGTCCTGCGTTACTTTTTTACGTCAAACAATGCTGCCGATTTCAAGAGAACCTTTGACCGAAACCTGCTTATATGGTTGTGGTTGCAGGCTTTCTGCGTGACCTGGCAGTTTATCCGCTATGGAGCAGGAGATATGGGTGGTGGTACATATGGAGAGGGCGGCTCCGGTATGGTCTCGATGATGATTTATGTCGTATCGTTCTATCTGATAGCTCCGCGATGGGATTCCTCAAAATATTGGCAATCGCTACGTGAGAACAAATGGTATATCATCCTGCTCTATCCTACGTTCTTGAATGAAACGAAAGTGAGCTTTATTCTCATATTGGCTTATTTCGTCCTGCTAATCAAATTTGACCGAAATCTTATATTAAGACTTACCTACATTGTTCCGCTTGGACTTATTGTGTTGGGTGGTTTATTCGTCGCATATGTCAATGTCACAGATCAGAATGCGGATGAATTTTTTGAATTGGAAACATATCAGGAATATCTTTATGGTCTTGATTTGGACGAACTGGTTGATATCGCTTATAAAGTTCAGGACGGATATTATAATATGGACGAAGTCGGTATTTGGGAACAAGATATTCCACGTTTTGCAAAAATAGCATTGTCTATCCCGATACTTGCCGCTCAGAAGGGCGGAATTTTATTCGGGAGTGGAATAGGTCAATTTAAGGGTTGGACTACAGGGCTTTGCACAACGTTCTCTGTCGATAATCGTTGGCTTCTTATTGGGTCTCGTCCCGAATTATTTGTGATATTCGTGCAGTTAGGATTGCTGGGTCTTTTATGGTTGGTTTGGCTGCTTATGAAAATTAATTTCGGAGGGCGGACATCTTATCCGCTTGGCATGCAAATAAGACTTTTAATAGCCTTGTGTTTTGTGTTGATTATGATATATAATGACTCTTTGCGAGAGATTATAATATGCTCAATATTATTTTACATACTGATGGCGATTAAAACAGTTTTTCCTCAAATTGCTTCTGACAGATGTGACAATCAGCTTGATATGTAAAACAACGGAGGCTTTATAGATAGTTTGTCAAAAACTATATACAATT
>CAMWNF010000027.1 GCA_947175535.1 uncultured Bacteroidales bacterium | reverse complement strand
ATCTACTATGATGATCAGCCTATGGTTGTTTCTCCCGGTGCGTGGGGGTCTAACGACATTATCGACAGCCACCAATTTGGTCTCCATCTCATGCTGACATACAAACTTTAAAAAAAATCGTCCCTCATAATTTGGTCATATATAAATAAATGACTAACTTTGCGGTCGATTTCGTAATCTCTGGCAGGACGTGCAGCCTGCGTATATTGCGAGTAATGTTAACATTTTAAATCATTTAGCTACAATGGATTTGATTAAAGTTGCCGAAGAAGCATTCGCAAGCGGCAAACAACATCCCGAATTCGGTCCCGGCGATACTATCACAGTCGCATACCGAATCAAAGAAGGTAACAAAGAGCGTATCCAGCAGTATCGCGGTGTCGTTATCCGCATCTCTGGCGAAGGAAACAAAAAGCGTTTCACCGTTCGCAAAATGAGCGACAACATCGGTGTTGAACGTATTTTCCCCATCGAATCTCCGTTCATTGACTCAATCGTAGTCAACAAATACGGTAAGGTTCGCCGCGCTAAACTTTACTACCTCCGCAACCTCACCGGCAAAAAGGCTCGTATCAAAGAGCGCCGCGTAGTTGCCAAAGGATAAGTCATTATCCTGCTTATAGCAAAGACAAAAGCCCTGTCGACATCGTCGGCGGGGCTTATCTTTTGTCGTCAGAGCTGCACTCAGCAGTTGAAAAATTCGGTGAAGGCGGCGATTATGTATTCGTGGTCGATTGCGGAAGCTGTCTCGCGCACAGAGTGCATCGCCCAAAGGGCGGCACCCATGTCGACGCCGCGCAAAGGTATCTGCGAGGTCAGAATGTTGCCGAGCGTCGAGCCTCCGGCGACATCGCTGTGATTGACGAAATATTGGTAGGGCACACCCGCCCGTTCGCAGACCACGCGGAACACTGCGGCAGAATCGGCATCGGTCATATATTTGCAGTTGGCGTTAATCTTTATAACGGGACCGCCGCCGAGACGAGGATGATTTGTGGGGTCCTGCTTTTCGGGGTAGTTGGGATGGATGCCATGGGCGTTGTCAGCCGACACCATAAAGGAGTTGGCGATTGCTCTCATGTAGTCTTCATCGTCGGCGCCGAGGGCAGCGGCGATGCGTCGAAGAATGTAGTCGAGTTCGGGCGATGCGGCACCCTGTTTGGTGCCGGAGCCTGTTTCTTCGTTGTCAAATATCGCCATCACTCTCGTCATGGCGTTGTCGTCGGATTCGAGCAACGCGGTCATCGCGCAGTAAGCCATGCTAAGGTCGTCGAGACGTCCCGAGGTCAGGAATTCGTCGTTGGCTCCGACAAGACATGCCTTTGTGGTGTCGTAGAGCGAAAGGTCGAAGTCGAGGATGTCGGATTTATCAACCCCGAGCTGGTCTGCAACGAGGTTGAGCAGATAGTCGTGCTTCTCGGCGGCATCGTTAATCATCGCAATAACTGGGAGCATGTCTTTCTGTTTTGAAAGGGGATTGCCTTCGTTGACGGCGCGGTTGAAGTGGATGGCGAGGTGGGGGATAGTCAGTATGGGACGATTGAAGTTGATAAGCTGATGTTCGGGGCGCAGTGGGTCGTGGCTTCGCAGGATAACGCGCCCGGCGATTGAAAGCGGGCGGTCGAACCATGTGTAAAGAATCGGACCTCCGTAGACTTCGGTGTTGAGTTTGAGCACATCGCCGGGGGCAGCGATTTCGGCATTAGGCTTGATGCGAAAGCCGGGAGAATCGCTGTGGGCGGAAATTATCTTGAAACCGTCGGTGACGTCGCCCATGCCTGCGATGAAAGCAAATATCGCCGAACCGTTCTTCACGACATAATACTTTCCTCCGCGTTCGATATGCCAGGGGGCAGACTGTTCGAGCCGGACAAAGTCGGCTGCTTCGAGTTTGAGCCGCATTGTCTCGACAGCGAGGAAATTGACCGGCGATGCGTCGAGAAATGACATCAGGTCATCGATATGCAAAAGAGATTCGGGCTTTGACATGGTATGGAGGGTTGTTAAGGTTAATCCTGAGAATATCTGATATGGTTGAGTGCGCGGAGAACGTTGCAGAGCGGTCGGCTCCAGTATTGCCTGAAGTCTTCGCCGACAAGCGCGAGCGCCGACACTATATTTTCTTCTGTAGAATCCTTCACCGCCGACAGGAAATTGAACAGCACCTGATAGATGTCGCTAAGTCCTTCGGCAATGCTTGCAGCTATCGGAGTGTCAGAGTATTTCATGTCTTCCTCGAAGACTTCAAGATATGTGTCGTCTTCGCCGAGGACGGCTTCGATGCCGCGTCGGACAGCGTCGTAATTGTCTTCGTCGAGCGCATCATCGATATAATAAACTTCATCCATGTCGTCTGTTGCCGGAATATCGGCGGCTGAAATGTAGATGCGGGGCAGCAGGCGGGTCATCGCTGCGACAAAATCGTCACGCTCAGTTTCGGCTGCCTGTTCCAAAGCATGACAGTATTCGTTGCTCAGTCCGATGAATGCGAGAGCGTTGGGCGAAAGTTGAGATTTGTCACTCATAGTTGCGGGATGATTTATTTTTTCAGGGTCTGCGGCATGTACAAGCGGTTGTCGCGGATATATTTGTAAACGCCTGCAGGCATAAAGTAACTCATGTCTTTGCCTTTCACTATGGCATTGCGGACGAATGTGCTCGAGATATTGACGGTCGGAGCGTCGACGACTTCAAGCCCATCGACATAAACGGAGTCGATAGGATAGCCGGGGCGGGGATAGACTATTACGCCATACTCTTCAAGTATCCTTTCGTGGTCGCGCCATTTGTCGAATATGCGCCAGTTGTCGCTGCCGATTACGAGTTTGAAGCGTTTGTTCTTATGGCGTTTGCTGAGCAGGTCGAGGGTGTCGATTGTGTAAGAGGGTCGGGGCATTGACAGCTCGATGTCGCATGTCTCGATGTCGATAGCTCCTTTTGTGGCAAGGGTTATCATGGCGAGGCGTTTCATGTCGGGAATCAGACCAGCCGCCTCTTTAAGCGGATTGAGCGGCGAAAGGGTGAGCCACACTTTGTCGACATATTTCCATTGAGTTAGGTACTGGGCGAGCATGAGGTGACCCATATGCACCGGGTTGAACGATCCGCCTAATATACCGACGGTCTCTTTCTGTAATTCTGCCATGATTATAGACTCAGTCTTAGCTGTTGATGAAATCTTTGATAGTCTCGCGTGTCTGTTCAATCGCCTTGTCGAGATTGTCGTTTACGATGCGTTTGTCGAAGCGGTCGGAAAACGATATTTCATATTCCGCCTTGCTGACGCGCTCGTCGATGACTTCTTTCGAGTCAGTTCCACGATTTTCGAGACGGTGACGCAGCTCTTCGATGGTCGGGGGGAGGAAGAAGATGGTCTTCGCCTTGTCGCCATATTGTTTTTTGACATTCAGACCGCCTTTGACATCAATGTCGAGAATGACATTGCCGCCTTTGTCGACAATGCGTTCGATTTCGCTTTTAAGAGTGCCGTAGAAGCGACCGGGGTAGACCTCTTCCCATTCGATGAATTCATCGGCTGCGATGGCATCGCGGAATTCTTCGGTGGTCATGAAGTGGTAATGGACTCCGTCGACTTCGCCCTTGCGCGGGTGGCGATTTGTCGCCGAGACGGAGAAACGCAGTTCGGGGTCGCCGCTGTCAAGAATGGAGTTGATTATTGTCGATTTTCCGCAGCCTGAGGGTGCAGATACCACTATGATTTTGCCGCTTTTGCGGTTGGTTGCATCATTTGACATAGACGGAATATTATTAGTTACATTACATTGAGAACCTGTTCCTTAATCTGTTCGAGCTCGTCTTTCATCCGGACGACGAGACGTTGCATGTCGGCATCGTTGCTTTTTGAGCCGAGGGTGTTGATTTCGCGCCCCATTTCCTGGGATATGAACCCGAGCTTCTTGCCCTGACCGGGGCGTGGAGCCTCCAGGGTCTCGATGAAATAAGCGAGATGCTGACCAAGACGCTGTTTTTCCTCGTTGACATCAAGTTTTTCGATATAATATATCATCTCCTGTTCGAGACGACCCTTGTCTATTTCGATACCGGGGATTTTCTTTAGACCGTCTTCTATGCGCTGACGGATTTTCTCGACTCTCTGCACTTCAAATGCATCGATTTGGGCAAGCAGGTCGGAGATATGGCTTATTCTCGCGGTGAAAAATTCTTCGAGCTTGAGACCTTCAACGCGGCGATAGTCCATAAGGGCGGCAACGGCTCGTGAGGCAGCGGCGAACAGAGCCTCGGTCTCCTCTTCGTCGACTTCGGTCGCAGTCTCGTTGTGCATGGTGTCGGGAAAACGGAGCAGGACTCCGTACCAGTCGTCGGGGGTAGGGATGCCGAGAGCGGCGGAGGCTTCTTCGACCTGAGCTTTGTAAGCCTCAAGCGCAGCGACGTTGAGACTTGCGGTCGTTTCATTGCCGTGGTTCTCGACAGAGACAACCATGTCTATTTTGCCGCGTTCGAGAGGTCTTCCGACAATGTTGCGCAAATCGAGTTCCTTATCGCGGTAGACCGAAGGGACGCGGGCGTTAAGGTCAAGTTGTTTTGAATTGAGAGATTTTATCTCAACGGTGATTTTTTTATTTTTGGTTTCAGCCACGGCTTTGCCGAAGCCTGTCATAGATAGAAGCATGTCGATATGATATATTTGTTCCAATAACGCAAAGTTAGAAAAACTCCTCGGTTTTTCATATAATCTGCTTGGGATTTTTATTGTATCTTTGCAGTGGATTCAACTGTTATATTTCACATGGCTGTTATTCTTAATATTGAGACGTCGACTTCGGTCTGTTCGGTCGCTTTGACCGCCGAAGGCATGATACTCACCCATCATGAAGATTTCGAGGGGCGTAACCATGCCGCGCTCCTCAGTGACTATATCAAATCATGTCTTGATTTCCTCGCTGAAAAAGAACTGAAACTTGATGCTGTTGCGGTGAGCATCGGACCGGGCAGCTATACCGGTCTCCGTATCGGTCTGAGCGAGGCCAAGGGTCTTGCCTACGGACTCGACATTCCGCTAATCGGTGTTTCGACGTTGAAGCTCATGGCTACGAGAGTCATGTTCTCGACGCTTGACATTGACCCGGAAACGATTTTCGTGCCGATGATAGACGCCCGACGGATGGAGGTCTATACGGCGGCATATGACTTCGCTCTTGATGAACTGTTGGCACCTCAGCCTCTGATACTTGACAGTGGCAGCTATTCGGATATCATAGAGACGGGGCGTCCGATACTTCTGTTCGGTAACGGAAGCGCAAAAGCGGCTGATGTCGTAAAGGCTCCGAATGTAAAGATTGTCGAGGGTGTCGACCCGCTTGCCGTCGATATGATTGCGTTGGCTGAAAGGGCATGGGCGTCGCGCGACTTTCTTGACCTGGCTTACAGTGTGCCGGTCTATCTCAAGGATTTCATGGTCACGAAGCCTAAAAAACTTCTTTGAACAAACAATTGCGACCGCGTAGCGGTTACTATTATATATGTAATAGCAAAATTGTTTCATTATTATTTAATAATTCATTATGCTTTCAAGAAATTCAAATCTATTTCAAGCGATAATCGTAGGTGTCGTAGGCATACTGCTTATATGTCTGCACGGTCGTATCGATTTGCTCAATTGGGTGTCTATTGCGGTCGGACTTATGTTTGTGCTTCCGTCGCTCTATGTGCTATGCAAAAGTTTCGGCAGCAAACAGAGTCTTCCCGGCGGAGTGGCGTTTGTGTCGGTCGGAGGTGTAATACTCGGGCTGCTCATGTGTATTTTTCCTGCTGAGTTCGCCAAATTCTTCGTCTATGTCTTCGCGGCATTGCTGATAATCTTCGGTATTTTCCATATCGTGGATTTGGCATCATGGAACAAATCGGTCAAATTTCCGTTTTTCTTCTATATAATTCCTATTCTTATGGTCGCAGCAGGCATCGTCATTCTCTGCACCCCTCTTTCGGGTATAAATGAGATAGTCGTGCTCATCACAGGAATCGCTCTGGTTGCCTCATCATTCAACTCGATTATGGAGTATTTCGGGACAAGAAAAGCGATTGCCGCCCCCAAAGAGGAAGAATAAGCCATTTTTTTCTGAAAAAATTGCGGAATATCTTTCGAAAAACGAGAGAGTATTCCGCTTTTTTTGTATCTTTGCACGCAATAAATTTTAATCATAACTAATTTATGTCATTTATTGCAGATCGAGTTCAGATGGACGGTCTTACATTTGACGACGTCCTCCTCATTCCGGCATATTCGGAGGTTCTTCCCCGTGATGTCAATCTCAAAACACGTTTTTCACGCAATATAACCCTCAACGTTCCTCTGGTTTCAGCAGCCATGGACACGGTCACAGAGGCGCAGCTTGCAATTGCCATCGCCCGTGAGGGTGGTATCGGTGTAATCCACAAAAACATGTCGATAGCCGAACAGGCGCGTCAGGTTCATGCCGTTAAGCGTGCGGAGAACGGAATGATTTACGATCCTGTTACCATTCGCAGAGGTTCTACGGTCCGTGACGCTCTCGCCATGATGGAAGAGTATCATATCGGAGGTATACCTGTCGTGGATGATGACCGTATGCTTGTCGGTATAGTCACAAACCGCGACCTACGTTTCGAGCGTGACCCCAACCGCAAGATTGATGAAGTGATGACTTCGAAGAATCTTGTCACCACCACCCAGTCGACAAACCTCGAGGAAGCGGCTGAAATTCTGCAGAAACATAAGATTGAAAAGCTTCCGGTGGTCGACTCCGAGGGTCATCTTGTCGGTCTCGTCACATATAAAGATATCACCAAAGCCAAAGACAAACCCAACGCATGTAAGGATGCCCTTGGTCGTCTCAGGGTCGCTGCCGGAGTAGGGGTTACGGCTGATTCGATGGAGCGTGTGGATGCTCTTGTCGCCGCAGGCGTCGACGCCATAGTCATAGATACAGCCCACGGTCACAGCAAGGGCGTAGTCGGAGTGCTCCGCGCGGTAAAGGAAAAATATCCGGAAATTGATGTTGTCGTGGGTAATATCGCTACAGGTGCGGCAGCCCGTTATCTCGTCGAGAATGGAGCAGACGGCGTAAAGGTCGGCATCGGTCCGGGTTCTATCTGTACGACCCGTGTGATTGCCGGTGTCGGTGTTCCTCAGCTTTCGGCGGTTTATGATGTGGCAAAAGCGCTTGCCGATACGGATGTGCCTCTGATTGCGGACGGCGGTATCCGTTATAGCGGTGATATTGTCAAGGCTCTCGCAGCGGGAGCTTACTCGGTTATGCTCGGCGGTATGCTTGCAGGCGTAGAGGAATCTCCCGGCGACACTATCATCTTCAACGGAAGAAAATATAAATCTTATCGCGGCATGGGTTCGCTTGAGGCTATGGAAAAAGGTTCTAAGGACCGCTACTTCCAGGCAAACGAAACGGATACGAAGAAACTTGTTCCGGAAGGTATTGCAGCACGTGTGCCTTATAAGGGAACGCTATATGAAACTGTCTATCAGATGCTGGGCGGTCTCCGTGCAGGTATGGGATATTGCGGAGCGGCAGATATCGAGGCACTTCACAAGGCACGTTTCACCCGCATTACCAATGCGGGCGTGGCAGAGAGTCATCCTCATGATGTCTCCATTACAAGCGAAGCTCCCAACTATAGCGCGTCGCAGCGGTAATTATCGCCACTGACAATTTATTCAGCAGCCGCAGACCATCGGTGTATGCGGCTGCTGTCTTGTTTTATGAAAAGATTAACATTTTTTTTATAAAGCAGTCTAATATTTTCGATGCCTTTCCGTTATAGGTTTAGTATTAAACTGTAATTTCAACTTTTCAATATAAAGAGTTTGTAAGAACTACAATGAAAAAACTATTTCTGTCTGTAACAGCCGTCGCTTTGGCCGGCAGTGTTTTTGCCGCTGACAACAATATTGATGACAAAGTCCTGATGAAAGTCAACGGTAAGGACATCAAAGTCAGCGAATTCAAATATCTTTATGAAAAAAACAATGCACAGCAGCTTGCTCCGCAATCAATAGACGATTATGTCGGGATGTTTGTCGATTATAAACTGAAAGTTGCTGATGCAGAGAAGGCCGGTATCGATACGACCGCATCATTTCTTTCGGAATATACCAAATTCCGTGATGAGCTCGCTGCTCCTTATCTCAGAGAGCAGAAAGTCGAAGATGCATTGCTCAAGGAGGCATATGACCATCTTAAACGCGATGTTAAAGTCAGTCATATAATGCTTAACCGTAATGGAGCCAATAGTGAAGCTGTCCTTGACTCAATCAGGACTGCAATTATCAAAGGCGAGGTAACATTTGAGGATGCCGCCTCCAGATATTCAATTGATTCTCCGACAGCTGTGAACGGAGGTCTTATGGGCTGGCTTCCGGCAGGACGTTTCCCCTGGGCATTTGAAAAAGCCGCTTATGATACTAAAGTAGGCGGGATATCGCCGGTTATCAATTCGGGTTTCGGTTATCATATTGTGAAAGTCATGGATTCACGCCCGTCAAAGGGACAGGTTCATGCCGCGCATATTCTTAAAATGACCCGGGATATGCCGGAGGATGCCGTAGCCATGCAGAAGGCGGCTATTGACTCTATCTATAATGTGCTCAAAAACGGAGCGGATTTCGCTGTGGTGGCAACTGCAGAATCTCAAGACCCGGGTTCAGCCCGCAACGGTGGCGACCTTGGTTGGTTCGGTTCGGGTGTGATGGTCGCTCCGTTCGACAGCATAGCTTTTGCAACTCCCGACGGAGAGATTTCCGAGCCATTTGCAACGCCATTCGGCTACCATATTATCAAACGTTTCGCTCACCGAGACATCGAGCCTTTTGACGAAGCTCGCGAAAAACTCTTATCTGCTATGGCTCGCGACGGTCGTGCAGACGAGCCGCGTAAGGAGTATCTGAAGCGAGTAGGCGAAAAATATAATTATACCAAACTTATGGCAAATGCGATGGCATTGAGATATCGCATCAGAAACGCTCCTCTCGACAGTGTTACGCTTGCGGCGATAGCCGTTGATGCAACTCCGCTCGGACGTATGGATGGCGGTGAGATTACGGTTGCCGACGCATTTGCAGCGTTGAAGCAGACTTCTTATCCCAATGGAGCAACGCTTGTGGCTGCAATCGAGCAGAGTGCGGATGCTCTCGTCGAAAAAATGTTGACAGAGCGCGCGATTGCCGACCTTGCAGCAGAAAATGCCGACTACCGCAATCTTATCAATGAATATCGCGACGGCATTCTTCTTTTCGAGATTTCAAACCGTAATGTGTGGGATCGTGCGTCGCAAGACCGTGAAGGTCTCGAAGCCTTTTTCCATAAGAATGCGGCAAAATATGCCTGGGATGTGCCTCGCTTCAAAGGTTACATTATCTTTGCGGCAAATGATTCAACAGTAAACGCAGCATTGAAATATGCGGAAACCCTTTCAGTCGAGAATCCCGAGGAATTTGTAGCACAGATGCGTAAAGAATTCGGAAAGGACATAAAGATAGAACGTGTCATAGCTGCAAAAGGTGAGAACCCGATTACCGATTATCTTGCGTTCGGCGGAGAAAAACCTGAAGCCAAGACACCGAGATGGTCTTCGTATGCAACATGTCGCGGACGCGTCATCAATCAGCCTGAAGAAGCTGCCGATGCCCGCGGAGCGGCAACAACCGATTATCAAGCACTGCTTGAAAAAGAATGGCTTGACAAACTCCATAAGACTTATCCGGTCAAAATCGACAAGAAGGTTCTGAAGGAGATTAAGAACAGTACCAAATAGAATAATCCATAAACAAGTTTACACGGCGCAATGACTATATCGCGAATATTACCGCACGCGCTGTGCGTTATGATTGTCATTCTTTCCGGAGCCTGCACACGTAAGGCTGTCGAAAAGAATGACAGTCCTGTTTTAGTGAAAGTTGGGAAGTCGACTCTTACTCATGCAGATTTGTTGAAAGCTCTACCTGTCGGTTTGACGACAGCCGACAGCGCGGCGTTTGCCTCCGCATATATCCGCAAGTGGATTGACTCAAGATTGATTTCCGATATTGCCGCATCTGAGATAGACATGACGGACATAGACCGTCTTGTCAATGAATACCGCAATCGTCTGGTCGAAATGGAATACAAGACCCGAATGGCAGATGCCCATGCACCTTCGTCCTTCCCGGAAGACTCTTTGAGAAATTATTACGTTAACAACAATTCTGACTTTATACTCGAGCGTCCGATGCTCCAGGGCGTATATCTCAAGGTGCCGGACAATGCGCCGAATCTCGCTCTTATCCGTAAACTCTACCGCTCAGACAAGCAGAGCGACATTGACCGCCTGGAAAAAGAGATACTGACTTCGGCAATCCACTATGATTACTTCCGTGATAAATGGGTTGACTGGGAACAGATAGAGCTGCATATACCTTATGATTTCGGTTCGAAACCTGATGCATTTCTCCGCGGTCGCGACCATTTTGAAACATCGGCAGGAGGTTTCGTCTATCTTCTTGACATCAAGGATGTGCTGCCGTCCGGGGCATATATGCCGTTCGAGAATGCAAGAGTGTTGATTTCCGAACGACTGTCAGCTCACGAACGACAGGTTTATGAAGCATCTTTGATGAAAAATCTCTATAATAAATCTGTCGCCGACGGTAAAATTCAATTATTCGTCGATATAAAGCCATGATTTGGCAAAATTGTCTTATCTTTGTAGATATATTTTGAAGCAATAATTTGATTAAATTATACTTATTCCGAATAAGATGAACATTAAGCATATTTTCCTGTCTCTTTCGGCGATTGCCGTGACTTTGACTGTATCGGCTCAGAATAATATCGCGGAAGAGGTGGCATGGGTTATCGGTGACGAACCTATCTATAAATCGGAAATTGAAAAGACATATCAGGACTATCTGCAGGAACGTATTCCGCTTTCCGGCGACCCTTATTGCATTATCCCTGAACAGATAGCCATCAATCGACTGTTTCTTCATCAGGCGGAACTTGATACTGTCGAAGTGCAGGAATCCATGGTTCAGCAGCAGGCAGATTCGCGCATGAATATGCTTATCGCCGATCTCGGCTCACGCGAGAAGGTCGAGCAGTATTTCCGTCAGCCGTTCTCAGAGATTCGCGAGTATTTCGCATCAAATATGCGAGACCAGTCTAAAATCGGTCAAGTAAGACATTCTTTGGTCAAAAATGTGAAAATCACGCCCTCTGACGTACGCCGTTATTATGAAACCCTTTCCAAGGACAGTATTCCTTTGGTTCCGCTCGAAGTCGAGGTTCAGATTGTTACTCTCAATCCTCTTATCCCTCGTGAAGAAGTCGATAACGTTAAGGCGCGTCTACGTGAATATACTGACCGCATCAACCGAGGTGAAAGCGAATTCTCTACACTTGCCATCCTCTATTCCGAAGCACCGGAAGCAATACGAGGCGGAGAGACAGGCTTTATGGGGCGCGGAACACTTGCACCAGAATATGCGGCAGTGGCGTTTAACCTTAATGACACTAAGAAGGTTTCCAAGATTGTTGAGACAGAGTATGGCTACCATATCATCCAGCTTATCGAAAAGCGCGGTGACCGCATCAATACGCGTCATATATTACTCCGCCCTAAAGTCGCAGACAAAGACTTGATTGATGCTGTCAACCGTCTTGATTCGATACGTTCAGATATCGAAGATAAAAAGTTTACATTTGAGGAAGCAGCCCGATACATATCACAGGATAAAGACACACGTTATAGCCGTGGAGTGATGCTCAATAGCGAAGACCGTAGCCGTAATTACGGTACAACGCGTTTCGAAATGTCAGAGCTTCCTCAGGAAGTGGCAAGAGCCGTTGCAGGTCTGCAGCCCGGTGAAATTTCGAAGGCTTTCATCATGAAAGACCCTAAACGCGACCGTGATATTGTAGCCATTGTCAAACTGACGAACCGTATCGATGCCCACACGGCAAATCTTGCAGAAGATTTCCAACTTATAAAGAGTATGTATCAGGAGTCGGTTGAAAACAAAATGGTCAGCGACTGGCTTGAGAAGAAAATCAGTGAAACATCCGTCAGAATTGAAGATGGTTGGCGCGGATGCGATTTTCAGCACAAAGGCTGGATAAAGGCAAAGAGTGGTGAAAACCTGGCAAATGACTGATAGATTAAGAAGATATTTTGCAAATGGCAGATTCGCCGTCATTGCTGTTTTGGCAGTAATGATGGCGCCATTGTTTTTGTCGGTAGCGCAGCGACCGGGAGTTGAACGTGCAATATTCACGCCTCAGGTTCCTACCGCCGACCGAGCTGCCGGTAACCGCGTCTTTCTCGAGCATGCGGACGTTCTGCGAAAAGTCGATACGGATTCGTTCATGATACTTGTCGGAAATGTGTTTTTCACCAAGGGTCCGATGTATATGTACTGTGACAGTTGCCATTATTATCCGGATACGGAATCGATGGAGGCGTTCGGCAATGTCAGGATGGAGCAGGGTGACACTCTTTTTGTATATGGAGACGAACTTGTTTATGACGGCAGACCGGAGTCGGAAATTGCGACTCTATATGCTGATGACGGAAAAAAAGTGCGCCTGATAAACAAAGATGTGCAGCTTGAGACAGATGTTTTTATCTATGACCTGAAACTCGACCTCGGATATTATAATGTCGGAGGAGTGTTGACCGATGCATCCAACCGTCTGACTTCGCTTGAAGGAGAATACATGCCGTCGACCAAGGAAGCGAATTTTTATACGGATGTTCATCTAAATTCACGTTCGGAAACGGATACGCTCGATATCTACACGGATACCCTTTATTACAACACAAACCTCCATCTCGCTGAACTTAATGCGTTCAGTACTATCATAAATGCGCGCGGAACAATTTATACACGCCGTGGAGTTTATCTGACAGATTCAAATATATGCACTCTGACTGAGCGTCCGCTGATTGTCACCAATAGGAATCAGACGCTTGTTGCCGATTCTGTATATTATAATCATAATGTTGGTTTTGCAGAAGCGTTCGGTGATATGGTTCTGACTGACTCTGCCAACTGTGCTCAGGTATGTGGAGAATACGGTTTCTACGATGAGATAAGAGACAGTTCATATGTTACAGGCAGAGCACTTATCAGGGAATATTCTCAGGGTGATACACTTTTTCTTCACGGTCGACAGATTGAATCGTTCATTGAACTTGACACTACGATTATTGCTGCAGATACTATAGCCGGTACCCCGGAGAGCTTTACTGTCGATACATGCCATATAATGCAGATTTATCCGCGTGTACGATTCTTCCGTTCTGACCTTCAAGGTGTCTGTGACTCGATGCGTTTCACACAACGAGATTCAATGTTGCGCATGTATGTCAATCCGGTGGTTTGGAGTGAAGGTCAACAGATATTCGGCAACCTGATTGAGATTCATCTTAACGATTCGACATTCGACCGCGCGCGTCTGCCGGAATTCGGGTTCGCGGCGCAGGAAATAGAAGGCGATTGTTTCAATCAGATTGCTGGAAAAGAAATGATTGCTTATTTTGTTGACCGCGAATTACGGCATATCGATATCAACGGAAATGTTGAAATAATAATGTATCCGCAAGAGTCGGATTCGACAGTAAACAAAATCGTGAACGCAGAGAGCAGCTTCCTTTCCGCCGATTTCAAAGGTCGCACCACAGAACGCATCAAGATGTGGCCTGAAACAAACGGCACTGCCACACCTCTATTCATGGCAAAACGCTCGCTTTTCTTTCTTTCGAAATTCCGTTGGTTTGAAGAGATGCGGCCGGTTTCACCTGAAGACGTGTTTGTAATTCCCGAATTAATGGAAGAAATAATGTCTAACGCCGAGAGACCTGTGAAAAAGACAGGCGGCATGCAAGGGCAGGTAACGCAAAAATTATCACCTCTGCCCAAATGATATTTTTCGGGATTCATATTGATTGTTGACTAACCATTTTTATAGTATATGCAGATAATTGAAAATAAAGAATTCGGTGGAGAAAGACCGTTATTCGGTTCCCACAATCTTACTCTAAAAAATGTTACTGTTCACGCAGGAGAATCAGCTTTGAAATGCTGCTCGGATATAGTGGCTGAAGATTGCCGTTTTGAAGGAAAATATCCGTTCTGGCATGTTGACCGTTTTGTAGTGCGCCATTGTTTATTCACAGAAGGGGCAAGAGCTGCATTATGGTATTCGAATAATCTTGAAATGACAGATACTCAGGTAGACGCTCCCAAGATGTTCAGGGAGATGAAGCATCTTTCCCTTACAAACGTGCGTATACCCGATGCGGCAGAAACTCTGTGGCATTGTTCGGATATAACTTTGAGAGACGTAGAGGTTGCAAAAGCGGATTATCTTTTCATGCATTGCTCCGATATCGATATCGACCGTTACCGTCAGCAAGGAAATTATTCTTTTCAGTATTGCCGTAATGTCGTCATCCGCAATGCTGATATTGACTCCAAAGATGCGTTCTGGAACACGGAAAACGTAACAGTATATGACAGTACGCTCAACGGTGAGTATCTTGGATGGCATAGTAAAGGGCTCAAGTTGGTCCGTTGCCGTATCTCAGGCACACAACCGTTATGTTATGCCGAAGGACTTGTGCTTGAAGACTGTGTGTTTGACACGGATTGTGACCTTGCTTTCGAGGATTCTTCACTGGATGCACGAGTCATATCGCCTATTACCAGTGTGAAAAATCCGCGGACGGGTAGGATTGAGGCTCCTTCGATAGGAGAAATCATCATTGACGAGCATTGCAAGGCTCCGGCAGACTGTAATATAATCGCTACTCTTAAATCATGAGCGAACGGTTTGATTTCGACCGATTTGTCGACCGTCGTAATTCCGGCTCCTACAAATGGGACGACCATTCTTGCGATGCTGACGATATGATTCAATTGTGGGTGGCAGACATGGATTTTCCTACCGCCCCTGCAGTGATTGATGCGTTGCGACGCAGGGTAGAGCATGGTGTTTTCGGATATACTTATGTTCCTGACGAGTATTATTCGGCATTGAGCGATTGGTTTGGAACCCGTCATCATTATAGCATAAGACGTGAAAATGTGATTTACACATCCGGGGTTGTGCCGGCTCTTTCAGCTATAATAAAAGCTCTGGCAGCCCCTGGAGACGGTGTGATACTCAATACTCCGGCTTATAATTGCTTTTTTTCGTCAATCCGTAACAACGGTTGCAGGATAATCGAAAGTCCTCTGGTAAGAGTCGAAATTGAGGATGGCGGATTTACATATGAATTCGACTATGATTCTTTAGAAAAGCTTGCCGCAGAGCCGGAAAACAAACTTTTTATCCTCTGCAATCCTCATAATCCTACCGGCAGGGTATGGCATCGGGATGAACTCGAAAGAGTCGCGGATATATGTCGACGCAACGGAGTACGCGTTATCAGCGATGAAATACATTGCGAACTGACTATGCCAGGATATGAATATGTTCCGTATGGTACTATCGATAGTCAAGCCGTAATATGTAATTCTCCGAGCAAAGCGTTCAATACGGCAGGGCTGCAGATAGCAAATATAGTCGCTCCCGATGCAGAAATCAGACAATTGATAGACCGCGCCATAAACATCAATGAGGTCTGTGATGTCAATCCGTTCGGTGTGGCTGGGCTCATAGCGGCTTACAATCACGGAGTATCGTGGCTTGAAGCACTTAAAGTTTATCTTGCGGGTAATTATTCATTGTTGCAGACTTTCTTCCGCGAAAATCTGCCCGCATATCCTATGGCAAGGCTTGAAGCGACTTATCTTGCATGGATTGATATCACTTCATCCGGTAAGAACGCAGATGTAATCGAGAACTTGTTGTGTGAAAAAGCTCATGTACGTGTCAACGGTGGGAGAATGTATGGAGACAATCGTTTTATACGCATAAATTTCGCACTTCCGCGGAAAAGACTGAAAGAGGCTTTGGAGCGCATGGCTCCCATGCTGTCATCACTATAATAATCAGTAAATGTCCGACATATCGAAAATACAGAACGGCGAGCATATGACGCTCAGGGAGCAAATCGGTCTTACTGCCCGACTTGCCGTACCGGCTATTCTCGCTCAGCTGTCAAGCATAATGATGCAGTACATCGATGCTTCGATGGTCGGACGACTCGGAGCGGACCAGTCTGCATCTGTCGGGCTGATGAGCAGTAGCTTATGGTTGTTCTGGGGCGTATGCTCGACAATAACTATGGGCTTTTCCGTGCAGGTGGCGCACGAAATCGGAGCTAAACGTTATGATCGCGCGCGTTCGGTATTGCGCCAGGGCATAAGCTCAAGCCTTGTAGCAGGCATCGTCATCGCACTCATAGGTCTGGCTATAGCACCGGTTCTTCCTTATTGGCTTGGAGGTGACAGTTCTATTGCAGAGAATGCTACGCTCTACTTCGGTGTTTTCGTTATAGCGCTTCCGGTGCTTACAATGAATTATCTTGCCGGAGGTATGCTTCGCTGTGCAGGAAATATGAAAGTGCCGAGTCTGTTGAATGTCATGATGTGCGTGCTTGACGTCATATTCAATTTTGTACTGATTTTTCCGACGCGTGTCATAGATGTGGCATCGTTCCATTTAACAGTTCCTGGTGCGGGACTTGGTGTGCTCGGCGCAGCTCTCGGCACGGTTGCCGCAGAATGTGTCACGGCGAGTGTGATGATGTGGTATCTGTGTCGGCGTGAAAAAGGTCTGACAATAGGACTTCGTCCGTTCAAGGCTTTCCTTCCTGTTAAGGAAGTGATTAATAAAGCTGTTAAGATAGCTCTTCCCATGACAGCTGAACATGTCGTTTTCTGCGGGGCGCAGATTATGATAACCGTTATTGTCGCACCTTTGGGCGTTGTGGCGATTGCTGCTAATGCTTTTGCGGTTACGGCAGAGAGCCTTTGTTATATGCCCGGGTTCGGCATCGGAGATGCTGCAACGACCTTGACCGGTCAGAGCTATGGGGCTGGTCGTATAGATTTGGTTAAGCGCTTCGGATATATAACAGTGGCGATGGGTATGTCTATTATGACAGTAATGGGAGGTGTGATGTATTTTGCGGCTCCTCTGATGATGGATATAATGACTCCGGTAGTGGCTATCAGTCAGCTTGGTACGGAAATTTTGCGTATAGAGGCATGGGCAGAGCCTATGTATGCTGCGGCTATTGTAGCATATGGAGCTTTTGTCGGAGTGGGGGATACATTATTACCGGCGATAATGAATTTCGGTAGCATATGGCTTGTGCGTATTCCCGTAGCTGCGGTTCTCGCTCCTACAGTCGGACTTAGAGGCGTATGGATTGCCATGTGTGTTGAACTGACATTCCGCGGGTCTATCTTCCTATGGCGTCTGATAAGCGGAAAGTGGTATCGCAATGCCAAAAAGCATATCTCTGCTGAGGTTGTTGCCGATGTTGATGCTGCTATACCGGAAGAAGACTTTCAATAATAATCAGGCGTATATGCCGAGGGCGGCGGCGCGCCCCATAATATCTATCAATAGAGGACCAGGAGATGCTGGGTCGACATCTTTTTCTCCCAATTTGATTTTCGGAGACTGAATCGCTCCGCTGTTCTCAATAGCTTTAAGGAAATTATAAGATTCGGACAGGGAAGGGTCTTCGGGATTTTCTTTTACTGTCTCTTGATAATAATGATAGAGGAGTGAGGCGAGATAGGAAAGAATATATCCGCGGTGATTCTCGTCAGTGGAATCTGACGAATCACCCATACGGTCAAAGCAATCAATCACCGAGCTTATCGCAAAGCTATATAATCTGAGTTTTCTTGAAGAATTTACAAATGATGCCGCGTTGTAGACTTCAACAGTGAGTAAAGCTCCAACAGCACACGAAAAGGCATCTGACGATGCGCCGGCGAGACGCAGGGCATGGACGTGAAGAACTGCGGCTTCAATAAAACGTTGAGCGGCTTCATTAATGACTTTTCTTTCGTTATGAAGGCAACGGAGTTCATTGTCACAAGCAGCGAGAAGTTCACCACTGATGCGAACAGCCTGCTCAATCTCTCCGCTCTGTATTAATAAAGCGATTTCGGCAGTTTGGCTGCCGAAATCGGGTAGGGTATTTTCACTCATTTGAGTCGTTTCAGATTTCTTCGTGTTCGATAAGGAAGCGTTCGAGGTCGATAGCTGCGCGGCAGCCGGTTCCGGCAGCAGATATTGCCTGCTGATAAATCGGGTCGGCAACGTCCCCAGCAGCAAACACACCATCGATATTGGTTTTCGTCGATGGAGCGGCAACTTTTATGTATCCCTGCTCGTCAAGGTCAATCTGACTGGCGAAAATCTCAGTATTTGGCTTGTGTCCGATAGCGAGGAAGAAACCGTCAATCGCGATATCATAATAATTCTCGTTTTCAGTTCCTTTATTAGCTACAAGATGTGCACCTTCGAGAACTTCATTGCCGAAAAGACCTACTGTGTTGGTGTTGAAGAGAATTTCGATTTTCGGATTATCGAAAACTCGCTGCTGCATCACTTTAGACGCACGCAGTTTGTCACGACGGACGATAAGATATACTTTCGATGCGAGTCCGGCAAGATACAGTGCTTCTTCAGCAGCCGTATCTCCACCACCGACAACTGCCACCGTGCGTTTGCGATAGAAAAATCCGTCGCATGTTGCGCAAGCCGATACACCCATTCCCATATACTTCTGTTCATCAGGGAGTCCGAGATATCGGGCGGTTGCACCCGTCGAAATGATTACGGCGTCAGCAGTGATGGTCTGTTTGCCATCGACTGTGATTTTGAAGGGTCGGTTTGAAAAATCCACTTCTGTTACGCGACCGCTGAATACGTTCGCTCCGTATGTGATAGCTTGGGCGCGTAAATCTTCCATCAATTTGATTCCGGTGACCTTTTCAGGATATCCGGGGAAGTTCTCAATTTCAGTTGTTGTTGTCAACTGACCGCCGGGCTGCGGACCTTCAATCACAAGGGGAGAAAGGTTGGCACGTGAAGCGTATATTGCGGCTGTGAACCCTGCGGGTCCCGAACCAATAATGACACATCTGTTATGTTGTTCTAAAGCCATATGATATTGTTTTAAGTTGTTATGCAATTAAATTATCGTAAGTCTACAATCTGTGCGCCATGACAGACTTTAGGGTCATATCTGAACTGCGATACGGAGACTGCCTTTCCGACCGTGATTTTGCCTATCGATACTGAAATGGTGTTGCCGCCGTCGAATGCGATTATCATTGCAGTCGGCCAGCCGGTCGATTTACTTACGGTTATTTTAGCTGACGATATATTTGTTCCTTTGTATTTCGGAGTCAGTTCGATTATATCAGCAACGTTTGACGATGTGAGCACTTTGCAGTTGAAATTCTGTTGGAATGTGCTGATTAACTCAAATGGATTAGATTCCATGAGTTCTTCGCCGGTAGGTTCTGTAATATTTACTTCGTTGGCATTAGCCATATATGTCCATTGGGTTTTACCGTCAAACCAGATGGTAAGGTCAGCTGCAGAAAGGCGGAATAATCTTTTAGACATAAGCATGCTTCCGGTAGCAGAACCGTCGCTTTGGGCGATAGCAAATTCGACTGTTACCGATGGGGCATTACTGAATTTAGCCGCACAATTCTTCATCACTTCCTCTGCAGGACTTCCGGCATATGCCATGAATCCTGAAAAGATTATGACCATAATGGCTGCAAGTTGTCTGAGATATTTGCTCATATTACTTTAACACTTAACTGCCACTAAGGGTTTATAATATTGATTCTAGGGTAACGGCATCCATGAGGACGGCGCGGGGTTTTGCACCTTGAGCTGCGCCGACGATGCCGGCGGCCTCCATCTGGTCCATGATTTTACCTGCCTTATTGTAACCGATGCTAAAACGACGTTGGAGCGATGATGTTGATGCTGTCGATTGGGTAACGATGAAACGGGCACAGTCATTGAAGAGAGCATCGCGTTTGCTCGGGTCATTAGTTTCAGACGGAGCAGCCCCTTCCATAACAGGTTCGGGAAGAAGATATGCAGATTCATAACCAATCTGATTTGATATATGGTCGGTTATGTCGTCAATTTCCGGAGTGTCGATGAACGCGCACTGCACTCGCTCTATATTGCCGTTTGTCAGGAAAAGCATGTCGCCTCTACCGATTAGCTGATTTGCTCCGGGGCGGTCAAGAATGGTCTTACTGTCGACCATCGACATGACACGGAAAGCAATACGACCGGGGAAGTTATTCTTAATCATACCGCTTATGACATCGGCTGAAGGACGTTGGGTTGCTATGATGATGTGCATGCCTGCAGCACGACCTTTTTGAGCGATACGTGCTATATGCATCGGAACTTCCTTACCTCCAACCATGATAAGGTCGGCGAACTCGTCGACGATTGTCACGATATAGGGCATATATTTATGTCCGTTTTCAGGATTGAGGGCATGGTTGCAGAACTTACGGTTGTATTCTTCAACCGAACGGACGTTGGCTTTACTCATGAGCAGATAACGGTTGTCCATCTCTACACACAACGAGCTGAGTGTGCCTGGCACCTTCATCGGGTCAGTGATAATCGGTTCTTCTTCGTCAGGGAGTTTGGCAAGGAAATGCCGTTCGATTTTCTTATATGCTGCAAATTCGACCATTTTCGGGTCGATGAATACAAATTTCAATTCAGACGGATGTTTTGCGTAGAGTAACGAGGCTATGATACAGTTAAGTCCGACTGACTTACCCTGACCCGTAGCACCAGCTACAAGAAGGTGAGGCATCTTGGCAAGGTCTTGAATGAAGATATCATTGGATATCGTCGCACCCATAGCCATCGGGAGTCTCATCTTCTCGCATGCATCGGCAAATTTCTTCGAGCCTATGATAGAGCGGATTGAGACTGTTTTGGGATCACGGTTAGGAACTTCTATACCGACTGTGCCGGCTCCCGGTATAGGAGCGATGATACGGATACCGAGCGCAGCAAGGCTAAGCGCGATGTCGTTTTCGAGACGCTGAATCTGAGCAATGCGGACGCCTTCAGCAGGGACTATTTCATACAGTGTAACCGTCGGACCGATAGTTGCCTCGATTTTCTGGATAGGTATCTTGTAATCGAGCAATGTTTTGACAATAAGGTCTTTGTTTTTTTGCTGTTCCTCGGGGTCAATCAGATTCCCTGACGGACGGTCTGCGAGCAAATCAAGCCCGGGGAAAACATACCGAGATAGGTCGGCACGCGGGTCGAAGGGCATAGCTTCTGTAGGATTGTTAATCGAAGCTGCGGGTGCACCTTTAATCTCTGATTGCTCTATTTCGGTTTCTTTTATTGTAAAAGTCGGACCTTCTTCTTCCGCTTCAGATGAGGCAGAAGGTAGGGCGGCGACTTCTTCGCTGGATTGTGTGACATGGTCGTCAGTAATATCTTCCAACCCGGAGTGAATGTCATCATCGATTTTGAAGAGTGCATCCGCCAGTGAATTTCCGTTAGTGAAAGAGGCTGCCGTAGCATGGTCTTCACCGAATACAACCACATCAGGTTCATTATCATTCTCTTTCTTTTGGTCACTGACTTCATCAAGTGCAACTGCCATTTCAGGAATCGCATCCGTGTTATCTGCCTTTGCGGGTTTCTTGGGTATAAGTGCCACGATTTTATCGAAAGCATATTTGAGTGGCTTCAGATATATCGCACACATAACTCCGATTAAGGCAACAGAAACAGCGAGCGCAAGCGGCCAGCTTCCCATATGTAATAACCAAAGGTTGACATATCTGCCATGAACACCGCCCCAATGAAGGAACGAAGAACTATTGATAGTCAGAAGACCGACAATTACAGACAATGCAATTGCAGTAAAGAGACATTTGAATGTCAAAGACCAGAAACGGCAATTGATTACACCTAACAGTTTCAGACCGAGCGCACCAAGATAATAAACCAGTATGAACGCGCCTATACCGAGACCTTCGGTCATAAGCACATGGGAGAGCCATGCCCCGAAAGCACCTCCGGTGTTCTGTACGCCCTGAGTGGCGGCAATCTGCGAAACCGAAGCTCCGCCGGCAACAAGACTTTGGTCGGCTGCCCCGTTTTTAAGGTGTGAGACGGTTGAGATAGCCATGATAAAAGCCAAGGCTACAAGCACTATGCCTAACGCGATATGAGTTCTCTTGTCTTTGAGAAAAGTAATGAATGAGCCTTCGCTCTTACGGCGGGAGGATGGTTTCTGACGGCGCGAAGCTGCCTGTGCCGGGCGGCGTCGTATATTGTTGGTAGTCTGAGAAGTCATAAATATTTATTGAGAGAATGAGAAAAGAGTATAGACGGATTAAATATCAGACTCCGGCTTCACTGAGCAATTGAATAGTCTCTTTCGGATTGGCAGCACTAAAAACCGTGTTGCCGGCGACGACTATATCTGCACCGGCTGCTGCAACTTTTGGCGCATTCTCAATAGTGATACCTCCGTCGACCTCAATAAGCGCAGCCGACCCGGTCTCAGCTATTAAATTGCGTAAACGTCCGATTTTACCGATAGTTGATTCAATGAATTTCTGGCCTCCGAAGCCGGGGTCGACACTCATCAGAAGCACCATGTGGAGGTCGGCGATAATATCGCGGAGCGTCTCGACGGGAGTTGCGGGGTTCAGTGTGACGGCAGGTTTCATGCCGGCAGCACGGATGGCTTCAACGGTGCGATGAAGGTGGACGCATGCTTCCTGATGAACATTCATTATCTCGGCTCCGCAGTCACGAACCTGAGAAATGTAACGTTGTGGGTCGACAATCATCAGATGTACGTCGAGCGGTTTCTCAGCCAGACGGCTGATTGCTTTTATCACAGGAAATCCGAAGGAGATGTTAGGCACGAAAACTCCGTCCATGACATCAATATGGAACATTCCGGCGGCACTTTCATTTACCATCCGGATGTCGTCGCCGAGATTGCAGAAGTCGGCAGAAAGTATAGAAGGGGCAACTATCATAGAGTCTTAATTTTTTGCGGACGATGATTTTTTTGGTCTAAAGGCGTTCCAGCCTATGAACAACACACAGACAAGCAGAAGGATAAGTCCACCGATTGTCAGATAGCTGTTATATTCTTCAACGAGAGGGAATAGGTTGTCGATGCTGACGCTTTTTGCGAGGAACCAGCCAAGTGCCGCAAGGATAGCGTTCCACAGCATAGCACCGAGTCCTGTGAATATGATGAATTTCCATATATTCATCTTTGCCAGACCTGCCGGAATAGAAATCAGCTGGCGTACGGCGGGAATCAAACGACCGATGAAAGTCGATGCTGCACCGTGTTTGTCGAAATACTGTTCGGCACGGTCGACTTTCTCACGATTGATAAGACAGGCATGTCCTATTCTGGAATCTGCAAAGCGGTATACAATAGGGCGACCAATCCAAAGCGATAGTCCATAGTTTATTAATGCGCCCACGATTGCCCCGGCTGTTGCAACGAGAACCACGACAAAGATATTCATGTCGGGGACTGTCTGTGTGCGGTCATGGAATGTAAGCACTCGGGTTGTCTGACAGGCGAGATATGCTGCCGGCGGAACAATGATTTCCGAAGGAAAGGGTATGAATGAACTTTCGATTACCATGAACAGGAAAACGTAAAGGTAGCCCATGTTTGTCACGATAATCTCAAAGTAATGTGAGGCGTCGAATAGCGACAGCGAAATGAAAAGGTCGGTCATTTCAAATGTTCATTATTTGTTTAATGCAAATTTACGAACATTCCTTCGCCCACCAAAATATTAAGACCCCATTCCCGCAAAATTTATCAACAATAATTAATTGTGTGAAAGTAGAACGGTGTCGGAATGTTCGAACTGTTGTCGCTGACATAGCGTCAGCATTGTTTTTGACAGTACGGTTATTCCGACACCGTTCTAATAAACGGAATTATGTTTAGAGGAGGTTCTGATGTTCGGTTATTTCAGCATCAGTCATGGTGTAACCGCCGAGGCTACCTTCTTTTGCCTGAATGCAGATATAGACCATTGGTTCGGCTGATGTGCATTTTAGATTACGGTCACAATTGGTTGAAACACGTATAACGGAACCTTCGGTTATATCGAAAACATCGTCATTGACCTGGAATTTACCGGCACCTGACAAGATTATATAATTTTCTTCATTTTCCTTGTGACTGTGGAAAAACGGTACCGCGGCACCTGTAGGCAAAGAACCGAATGATATTTCACATGATGTAGCACCCGTAGCATCTTTGACAAACTGTTTGCCTTCAAAGCCATGAAGCAATCCCGCGTTGACATGGGAGAACTTTTCACCCTTGTTCAAAATTTTTAATTCGCTCATAATTTTATATTTTGATGTTTTATTAACTTTGCGACGGAAAGTTACTTTCTGTCAGATAGTGCAAAAGTAAAGTCTATTATAGTATTATGCAAGACGTTACAAAGGTGAAAGTAAATTACATAATGGTAAGTAAGGCTGAAAATGAGTAAGTTGGAACATAAAGAAAATTTAGAAAAATATTCCCGTTTATCAGAATGTCCTGTGCGTAATGTCATGTCACGTTTTTCAGGCAAATGGTCGGTACTCGTTTTGTGTGTGTTGGGAGAAAACGAATTGACACGTTTCAATGCAATAGCTAAAGCAATTCCGGATATATCACCGAAAGTGTTGACAGAGACTCTTAAAAATCTTGAAAATGATAAACTGATACAGCGCAAGGTCTATGCCGAAGTTCCTCCCCGCGTAGAATATTCACTGACAAAGTTGGGGCAAAGCCTGATGCCGTTGCTGGGTGCATTGATAGAATGGTCGCTTGAACATTTCGAAGAGATATCTTCAAATTCAAAAAAATAATCCAGTTGTTCTGTCAAACATAAAAAACGCAACCGATAAAAATAATCAGTTGCGTTTTTTTGTGTTGCCTTGGAAGGATTCGAACCCTCACAGGCGGAACCAGAATCCGACGTGCTA
>CAMWNF010000026.1 GCA_947175535.1 uncultured Bacteroidales bacterium | reverse complement strand
GGTAGAAAAAAATTATCATTCGCAACCACTAATAAATAATATTCTTTAGCCTTTGAAAGTTTTGCCTTTTGAATCGAAACAATACACCACCGCTCCCGCGCATCACTCATTCCATTCGGTTTTCGGTCGTTCCTTCGCGTTCATTTCTGCAGGGAGGGGCAGGCGATAGTCGCAGAGTGAGAAGTCGAGCGAGTCACAGAGCTCCTGAGCTCGCCTGTCATTGTCGCAGTGCGCCGCCCGCAACAACACCTCACACACCGCTGAGCGAAATTCAGAAACAGTGAAATATTTATTTATCAGATGAACATATTTTTCTACTAAATCATTATTCTCCGCTCGCGTCAATAGAATTCTGTAATAAATTGCAATTTCTTTTGACCTATTCATTTGATTATAATATTGTTCCAATTCATTAAGCGCGTCTCGATCATTATAGATAATCGTTCTTACTCTCAGAGAATCTACATCAATTTTAAGTTCTCCTCTTTGGTTATTGAACTTTTTACCGGAATACTCTTTGCTTAATATTTCATTAAGTAGTTCAGAATTGGCATTATTATTGCGGAAATAATTATATGTTAGAGCTTTGCCAAATTCGAGTAACCCCGGATCATTATATCTAGATGTGCATAACTCAAGTAAATCCCATGCATATCGAACTTGAGCAGATGTGTACTTCGGACTGTTAATAGATATTATGTAGTATGGAAGAAGAGATAAATCTAGAGGATCGTATAAAGATGGGATAACACCATCCTCCTTATCAGGGAGAAGCATACCTGTCACTATTAATTTATCGAGTATAACAGCAGTTTCTATAGAATCTAGTTGAGGAATGCACATGCATTCTTCCTCATCATATAAGTCATCCGTGATTTGATAGATATGATTATCAATTACAATTCTATTATCGTCCAAACGCATGTAATCACGATTAGAGCATGAAGCGCAACCAAAAAGCACAATAAACAAGTTATATATGCTGCATAAATAAAATGTTGTTCTAATCTTTGGGGTTATGTATTTCATCAAATAAATTTATAAACTTGTCTATATTATCATTTAAGAATAATTCCATAGAGATAAGCATTTGGATAAAACATGCGGCAATATCTGTTATCTCAGTGCCATTATAGAAGTATCTCCAATATTTTATCTTATTATCAGTATCCTCTACTCCGTTAGAGGAGAGCTGCACTCTCATCTTTTTTGTATTAATACCAATATTTAAAACACCATTCGGAGCTTTAATTACTACATTTTTAAGAGATCCAGATAGTTTTTGTGCAAATGGAGTAGAAGCGTTGGGCGGGTTTTCTCCTGAATGACAAGAAAGTAATTCTATGCAAGCAAATTTATTACTAGCTTCAAGATCTTTAAAATTATATGTTTTTTCTCTAACTAAACTTATGAAGTCAGATCCCGAAGTTATATATTTATCTGAAAACTCATCATATATTCCATTAAAATCCCCATGTGCCAATATTATTAAGTTGCCATTATCCGGGAAATTTTTCGCTGCTTTAGAATTTTTACGAAGACACAGAACTTCTTCTCCATCATCATCTATATAGTTTATCGGATCACCGCCGCAGTAGGAGTAGGGAGAGTAGGAGAAGTATTTTTCCGCCTTACGGTCGGGGACGCCCCACTGACCAATTGGCGAAATCAGGCAGCGGGCGGAGAAGTCGTAGCTGTTGCGACCGCCGGCATGCTCGCGCTCCTTGCCGCCATAGAGGAAGCGCTGTCCCGTCGGCTCCACGGTTGGCTCTCCGTAAGGATAATAGGTAGTTGACTGAACCACCGTTCCGCTCTTATCGACCACAGCGGCGTTGTTGCCCTGCCAGTCGGTCAGATAGTACATCGCACCTTTCGCCGGGTCGAAATACCCGCCCGCAAACGCCGAATACTCAAGCTTTTCGTCGGTGTAGATATGCGGTCCGACATAAGTGCGGGTGGAGCTTAACGTGTAGCTGTCATCATCAGGTACATTCCCGCCAACAATCGCTGCCGTTGTCTGATAGTACCTTACCGCCTTTTTGACCCCGTTGCCGTGATATTCGATTGTCTGACGCTGTCCGTTACCGAAATAGACGTCGGTCGGTAGATTGAGGTGATTGTATTTGATAAGGACGATGTCGCGCGCGGGGTCTTTGGTAAGATTGCCGTTGGCGTCGTATGCGAAGCCCTTGACCGTTCCGTCCGTCTCCGCCAGACCTGTCCTTCCTTCGTAATCCGCACCCTCGCGGGTGACGTCAGCCGAACGGAGCCGGTTGCCGTAGGGACTGTAGCCGAGCATTATGGTGTTGTGATTGCCGTGTATTGGCAATAATGTGCCTGATGCCGGACCCGGACGCAACGACAGGCGCGTGTAATCGACGATGCCCTTTCTCGTTATACCAACTATGTTTGAGTTCTTATCGTATGTGTATGTGCATGTGTAAGATGTCACCATATTGTCCTTTGTCTCCGTCAGGCGTCCGTGACAGTCGTAGCTGTAGGCTGTGACCGTCGAACCGTGCTCACGTCCCGCAATCTTACCGTCGTAGCGTGACGTGTAACTGCTGCCCGCGTCTGCATAGTGAAGCTTCTCGCTCAGCACGATGGCGTCACCCATGATAAAACCTCCCGTAGCGTCAGCCGACTGTATTCCTGGCAGTACGGGTCTCTCGGGCTGCGTGTAATTGGCGGGTGCCGTAACCGTCAGGTCTGTCAGCCATCCGTTGGCGTTGTAGGTCTGCGTGCGGTGTATATCCGAGGCGAAGGTTATTTCAGCGACACGTCCGGCATCGTCGTAGCCATAGATTGTCCTGGCGGTGTCGTTACCCTGATATACGGTCACGCTGCGCGGAAAACCCGACGGCGAATAATCCCTTACCGTGCGCTGCGTCACGGTCTTCGTACCGGTTCGGTCCTCGCGCAACTCCTCTGTTACATTTCCCTCGTAGTCAAGACGCTGAGCTGATATGGACTGGGGTATGTCCATTAAAGACCCGGATGCCGTCCGGATGGGACGTCCCGCTGCGTCATAGTGCAGGACCGAAACATAATTCCCTGCAAGGCTTCCGGTCACCATTCCCTTGAGGTTAGTGCGGGGCGACGGATATCCGGCGGCGGGTTTATAATCATCCCACTGACCGCTTAAATCATAACTGAAATCATAGTTATCGTAGTATGTCGCCGAGACAAGCTCGTTGAGACTCAGCGTAAATCCTGTCAACCGATATCCCCCTGTGGGAGACCGAAGATAGGCTCCCTTCACCGGCGGTGATACCGTGTGTGAACTATTCAGCAATGAATTAATCTTATCCTCGGTCGTAGCTGCAAACGAGCAGAATGCCTCACGTCCGAAGCGGTCATAGAAGTGCAGCAGGAAGCGTCCGTCAGCCTTCATGTTGCCGTCCTGTTCGGCGAACAGTCTGCCGCGGCTGTCATACCAGTAACGCGTTCCCTCACACTCCGGCAAAGCCTTCAGCGTGCATCGCCCGCGACTGTCGTAATCATATCGGAAACAGCGCTCCTTTAGGATGTTTCCTACAAGCGGATGCTTTGGCTGTATGACCCACCGCAGGTCGCCGTAATCGTTGTAGGCATAGCGGGTGTCGTGCCAGTCTCCTTTCTTACCCTCGCGGGTCATCACTACAAGCCCCCGCACGTCCTTGAACACCAGTGACGTGTGCCCTTCCTCGTCGACAGTTTCCTCGATGGTAAGTGTCCCCGCCGGATATGGTCTTTGGGATCTTACATAGGACGAACTCTCACTCTGGGTGGAATACTCATAGCAGACGTAGTCGCCTGAGGCGGTGTTGGTGAGTATGCGGGTGGTGACGCGGCGGTCGGCGTCGTGCCACTCCGTGCCCGCTTTGCGCGTTGACGCTACCACTCCGCGCGGCGACGGTTCGTAGAAAGTCGTGCAGTAGGCATAGTCCGTGCCGTAATGCGCTGCCGCGGCAGATGAAAGGTCGGAGAGGGTAGGATTGGTAAATTGCACGCCGGTGACCGACCATTGCCGACAGGGTCGGTCCATTGCATCATATTCCGTCATCACGGCGTTATAGTTGGGCGGCATCTTAGTCTGGATTGCCGCTGTCTGCGCCTGAGCGGGCGGGTCAATCCTGCCTGTTTCCGGAGCGCGCCTCAGCCGTGATGTTTCCCTGCCGAGACCGTCATAGTTGATTACCTCACGTGACAGGTCACCGGTCCCATCGGCAGAGGTGAAGACAGTGCGGGAGGTGTAGTTACGACCGTCTTCGTTGATGTGGTAGCTGTAACTTTCGACTGTTCCGTGACCGCTGATGGCGGTCTTTATAAGACGCCCCGCATTGTCATATGTGTAGGTGCTTGTTATTCCCGAGGGCTGGCACATCGAGGTGATGCCGACCATAGGGCGCCACAACGACTTTGTCACAAGCCAGTCGCTCAGCAATGATGTCAGCAGGGTTCTCTCCGCCGTGCCGTTCAGGGCAAAAACGCCTGGATTTTTGGCATTGACTTCGGCGAACGACGCTCCGTCTATGCGGTAGACCGGATGGCGTCCCTCATATCCCCAGAGATATACCGACGGCACGGAGTCCGTGCCGCGGAACTCGCGTACGTTGCCGAAAGCGTCGTAGTCATACTGCCCTACGCGCCACTCTGTCGCGCCGCGCGACATCCATTCCCGCACCGGGCGGAACACACGATTGCCGTAGCTCTGCATTTCGCGGCGCACAGCCGTCGTCGCTGTCCCGAACGTCAGGGTGGTTTTAACCGGGAAGCCGATTATATTTGCGCGGACCATTGCCGTCTCGGCGGAGTTTCTGCCCATAACGGCATATTCGAGGTCGATGCGGTTGGTGCGCGTGTCGCCGGGCGTGGATGTCGATACGGACGTGATTATGGACGTCCCCGGTTTGTATGTGTAAGTCTCGGTCTGCGTGAAATCCCCGTTGTCGAAATGCTGCGTCACAGTCTTCGACCGCAATCGATCGGAGATTAGATTTATGCTGTACGGACATCCGATATACGGACTATCCACATTAATCAAATTAGAGAGCAAAAAGAATGCTGGATGCTCTTCATTAATATCGCTATAGTAATCGAAACGTTCAGCGTTCCAAAAGTCAGGTGCCTCGCTCGCGTCTACAGCTGCCTGAATATAGTCCCTTATATAGAAGGAGTTCAAGACCTTGTTTCCGCCGGTTGTCTCATAATCGAACCTGTCTGTCTCAATCTTGCGGTATGAGGCTCCATCGCTTTTGAATATCCTTTTTTCTTTAAGACGCAATCCGTTTGAGAAGACATTGTTGAGTTCTTTAGGGAAAAGCTTGCCCCAGTAGCGTTCTTCGGTACTTGTAGGGTTGGTCTGGTTGAATATGTATTCTATTTTGCCTTCAGGATAAATTTCGGTCACTTTATTGTACCATATGGCTTCTTCCCCTATATGGTTGTTCATATAGTCGGATTCGTGGCGGACTGTCGTCATGCGGTAAGTGTGTGGCTGAATATACAGATTAGGGTCACTATACAGCCCTACGGCGTTATCCACAACAGATATAAATGTTGCGGCTGACGGAACGGCGGTAACGACTACCGAATCATACTGATATGTCCTGATATGCGGTGTTGTGTCGGACGCTCCGGCATAAGTGGTGATTTTTTTGACGCGCAGACCGCCGCCGAAGTCCAGCGAAGGGTCAGTTTGTGCATCAATGTTACCATGAGAATCCACTTTTGTAGCCGGAAACCGGTGTGGCTCGTAATCGAATGTGCTTAGACCGCCTGTTGGGTAGATTATCTTCCGTAATATTCCCGCCTGCATCGAATCTGCGTCCGGCCGGCGGTCTGACTCGCCTATATCCTCGTACCTATACCCGTCACGAGATCTCTCTAATATGGTTTTAAGCCTAATCTGTGGTGAAAGGCTTGTATAGCCCTTACCATTTTTTGGAGTACGCCCATTATAGTATCCCCACCAGTCAATATTATAGAGAACTGACGAGGTTAATGGCAACTTGTTTTCAACATTGAAGGGGTTATATTCAAAACTATACGTTCCTTCGCCCGACAAAGTAAGTTCTTTCAGAAAATAAAGGTCATATTTGTAATGGCTATAGGCGAAATCGACCTGTCTGACGATGTCATTGCCTGCACTTACTTTGAACGTCTCCAACACGTAGTCGCCGTATATCAGGCTTACCTTTCCGCCTGGAAAGGTAACTGACGACAGTCTTAGTCTTCGGGCGTAATTTCCACGCGGATTTATTTTCACGCTGCCACGCGCAAGTATTTTGATTTCCTGCGGACTATATCTAGGTTCGGAAGGATTGAACATATCCCCGATTGCATCTCCGCCGGATATATATTTATCATGAGGGCTGAAAAGCTCCCAGTCGAACGCAATCTTTCTGCCTGACGGAAGTATTATTTCCTTTATTCCCCACGATGTTATCATTGCGGTTACGTCAGGGTATGCGAGTTCCGGACATTCCACATAGTCGCTCATATATTCGCCACCGAAGATATATCTGACTCCGTATGGGTCTGTGACCGTTATTTCCTCGAGTTTGCTTCCGGTTCCCGAGATAGTATATTCGTCATCCGCTCCGCCGCCGATGAATGAAAACGTTCCGTCCTGATTCTTTTGGACTATTCTTGTAAGTGCGGTAGTCGGCAATGATATTGAAAATATATCTTTCTCAGCATCATAACGCTCCCTTATTGTTGAGGAATGATTCGGTGAGTTACTTACCATGCAGGCGAATGCTACCCGCTTATCCGTGAAATGCAATCCGCCGGCGATGGAATCTCCAACATAATGGAACTGCTCGTCCGGTCTGCCGCGCACCGTGCGTGTAACTCTCAGCGCAGGTTGCAGCGACCAGCCGTAGCCGCAAGGGAAGGGGTCGTCGAGCGGCTTGATGCCCGAAGTGTGGTAAGTCATCGTGAATGGTATCGACACACCCTCGACCTCAAGTGTGTACACCGGAATTGTCAGGTTGACCGCTCCTGTTGCCAGCGACGGCTGCGGACTCTGGTAGCGCATCTGTTGCGCGCTCGACGGCGACGGCGGGATAATCTCGTTGGTCTGGGGAGAAATCATCAGGTCGGATGTCGGTATCTGTGCCGACATGCCGATGCATGTCACCGTCAGCAGCAATGCCATCATATGTCGCAGTCGTCTTTTCATGGCTTAGCGGATTATGACAAGACGTTTTTCGGGTGAAATATCGAGACCTTCCACGCCAATTGCGGCGATATACTCCCCTGAGCGCAACCCCGAGCAGACGAGCTTCACTTCATCTGCCGCACCTGTCGAGACCGTGGACTCATGAAGATACAGGCGTCCGCCGGTATCAATTATGTCGACGGTAATTATTATTCCGACTTCGGGCATCTCGACAGCGACGGTCACGTTGCGTCCGTCGCAATACACTGTTGCTGCGCAAAGAGCTGCGTCAACCGCATAAAGGTCGGGCGACACAGGGGTGTCAGGACCTTCTTTTTCTTTCGGGTCATTGACAATGACATCGCTGCGGTCGGGAAGATATGCCATGGCGAACGACGGTTCGGCATCCTTATCAGGCATGCCTCCGTTGACTGAAGGATAGACTGCGCGCTGAATGGCTACAGGCATAAGTGTGCGCAATCCTTCGGCATCATACCACCGGTAAGTCTCTATTACTGCCGATGTGGTCGTAGCAGTGCTGTCGTCGGGAAAAGTAGCTGTGAACGCTCTAAGTTCGCGTACAGCCATGACATGACGCAGTGTGTCTCCCGGAGCGATAATCAGCGTGCCTGACTGTGTAGCTGACGATAAGCTGAGCGTTCCCGTCTCTGAAATCCTGAAACGTCGACCTCCGCCTGTTCCTGCTGCCGAGAAGGGCACATTCCCTGATGAAAAACCGGCTTCGACAGGTCTGCGGGCAAACATGACCGCAGAATCCGGGGCTATCACCGTCAGACGGTCTTCCTCTCCTATATATAATATAGAGTCATGCGGCATTCCGTACCAAAGGCGTCGACCTTCGATTGTTTCGGTGAGTAGTGAATCCCCGTAAGTGCAGATTACGGTTTTTCCGCGGTCAGACGACATCCATTGCTGAGAGAAATCCCAACTGTCGTTCTGCAAAAGGTCACCACGCAGCGGCTCTACCTCTGTCGGAAGTACGCGTGACAGTTCCTGCGCACTGACGACCGCAGAAAGCGCAACCGCCAAAACAAAAACAAACGCAATTTTCAACTTGCCGGACATGACAGGACAGACAGATTAATTATTCATCCCGCAAATATAATGTCTCTCAGCAACTTTTACAAATTTATGCCCCAAATAATTCCCCAGCAAGTATAGGGCTGTTCCCCGGAGCAGCCGCTCAGCGGCAGAGCCGCGAAACAATAATAGCCACATGCAAGCGCGGCAGTGCCGTGCGCAGCTACCTCACCTCCCATCAGCCAATTAGTCCAATTAGCCTAACGCCCCTGCACCTACCTCAGCTAAAATAGCTATCTCAGCCACCCCTCCTCAAAAAAAATTCTCTCTGCGTCCTCCGCGGCTCTGCGTGGTTTTCTTCCTGCTCGTAAATTGTCCATAACTAATTGTGCATCATGCATCGTGCATTGTGAATTGCTTTTTTAACTTCGGTTAAAAGGGACGCGCTTCTGAAATTGCTGGAAATCGGATTGAATTTCCCTATAACTTTGCAGTCGAAAAACATTGGTTATGGCATGTGGGGTGCTGTAGTCTGTGTTTAACTGGACCGTACTGTGGCTTTGAAAATAGAAAAGCCGGCAGTCGGAAAAACTGTCGGCTTTATGTTGGTGGCGGGGGCAGGACTCGAACCTACGACCTTTGGGTTATGAGCCCAACGAGCTACCACTGCTCCACCCCGCGATGTTGTTTACGGGTGCAAAGGTAGCAAGTTTAGGCGAGACCTGCAAACGCCTTAACGTTGTTTAACGAATAAGGTCGTGTCCGGTCATCTCTGCGGGCTGCTTGATGCCCATGATGTGGAGGATGGTCGGAGCGACGTCGGCGAGGATACCGTTCTCGATGTGAGCGTCCTTGTTCTCTGATACATAGACACAGGGAACGGGATTGAGCGAGTGGGCGGTGTTGGGAGTGCCGTCGGGGTTGATGGCGTTGTCGGCGTTGCCGTGGTCAGCGATGATGATTGTGCCGTAACCTGCGGCGAGGGCGGCTTCGCATGTCTGACGCACACATTCGTCGATTGTCACGACTGCCTTTTCGATTGCCTCGTAGACACCGGTGTGACCAACCATGTCGCCGTTGGCGAAGTTCACGACGATGAAGTCATATTTTTCCGACTTGATGGCTTCGGCAAGTTTGTCTGAAACTTCAAACGCACTCATTTCGGGCTTGAGGTCGTAAGTGGCTACTTTGGGCGACGGCACCAGGATGCGGTCTTCGCCTTCGAACGGAGTCTCGCGACCGCCGTTGAAGAAGAAAGTAACGTGGGCATACTTTTCTGTCTCGGCGATGTGGAGCTGCTTTTTGTCGAGCGACGAGAGATATTCGCCGAGGGTGTTGTTGACGTTCTCTTTGTCGAAGAGGATGTGCACGCCGACGAACGATGAGTCGTAAGGAGTCATGCAGTAATACTGCAGGTCAGGAATGATGTGCATGCCTTCTTCGGGCATATCCTTCTGAGTGAGGACGACGGTGAGTTCTTTGGCGCGGTCGTTGCGATAGTTGAAGAAGATGACTACGTCGCCAGCCTTGATGGTGCCGTCGACGGTCGAGTTGTTGATAGGCTTGATAAATTCATCGGTGACGTCTTCGTCGTAGCTCTGCTGCATGGCGGCTACCATGTCTGTCGCCTGTTTGCCTTCGCCTTTCACGAGGAGGTCATAAGCCACTTTGACGCGGTCCCAGCGTTTGTCGCGGTCCATTGCATAGTAACGGCCGATAATCGAAGCGATGACGCCTGCCGATTTTTCGCAATGACCCTGAAGTTCTTCAATGAAGCCTTTACCGCTGCGGGGGTCGGTGTCGCGACCGTCCATAAAGCAGTGAAGGAAGACATTTTCGAGCTTGTATTCTGCTGCGATGTCGCAGAGGGCGAAAACGTGGTCGAGCGAAGAGTGAACGCCGCCGTTTGACGTCAGACCCATGAAGTGGATGCCGCACTTGTGGTCACGGGCATATTCGAACGCGCTTTTGATTTCGGGATTCTGACGGATTGAGCCGTCCTTGATGGCGCGGTTGATTTTGACGAGGTCCTGATATACGACACGACCTGCGCCGATATTGAGGTGACCGACTTCGGAGTTGCCCATCTGTCCGTCGGGCAAGCCTACGCTTTCGCCACCGGCAAGGAGCTGTGAGTGAGGATAATTTTCGAGAAGATAATCCCAGTAGGGAGTCGGAGTGGAGTAGATGGCGTCGCTTTTTGAGCGGTTACCGATGCCCCAACCGTCGAGGATCATAAGAAGAGCTTTGTTAGCCATAGTTGTTGGTTGTTATGTTTGTATTATTGATTGTTCTTTTCGTTGCGTCTCATGTCCTCCTCTCTTTCTGCCCGCAGACGTTCGCGTCGCTTCATGTTGAAATGGAGAAGCACGATGACGGCGAGCGTGATGGCGATGATGCCGAAATATTCGGTTGCCGACATGTCGCCCGACGCATATTGCTTCCAGCCTATGGTCAACATTACGGCGAGATAGACCAGGAGGACGAGAGGTATCAGGGTAGAACGTTTCAGTTTCATTTTTGTTCTTGTTAGGCAGGTTGTTGAGGAGCGGGCGGTTCGGGCGCGATGTATGGAGAGGCGGCGGGGTCGAAGAAGCCGTCGCGCAGATAGCGGTAGAGACGTAGACACGCCCATGCGTCGATTGCGGCGTAGGATTGCTGTTCGGGCGACAGAGACTCCGCTTCCCAGTTGGAAAGACGCTGACTCTTCGATATGCGTTCGCCGAAGACGATAGCATAGATTTTCTGGAGCGATGTATCGGCAATCGAATACTGCTTGACGAATGACTGAAGCTCTACAAAGCCCTGAGGAGTAATCTCTCCCGAGCGTCCGAGCACATTGAAGTCGTCGCGCACCGAAAGCCCGATTTTCATGATGTCGGGGTTCTGGAGAAAGTCTTTCAGCAAATCGAACATGCCGAGTTTGTTAAGCCTGAAAAGAAAGCAGAAATCGTCGGTCGCGAGCTGCATCAGAGCGACTTTATGCAGTCTGCCCTTATGGAAAGATGGACGTGTCTCGGTGTCGAAGCCGACGATGCCGGCTCTCGATAGCTGACGCAGTGCCACACGGGCTTTCTCGATGGTATCGACCACCTGTATGCCGCCTTCGAATTTTACTGTCGGCATCGAAGATACGGTCTCTTTGGGTATGGCTAATCTGATATTCTCCATTTCAGTGACAAAGATACTTATTTATACTCTACTGACGGCTGAACTTAACAAATTTTATCCGAATGAGGGAACATCGAGTATCGCGGTTGTCGGGAAGTGGCGGCTGATATATCGTTCAATGAAGCCGCGGGTGTCTTCCGCTATGACAGCGTCGGTGTCGAAATGAGTGTTGTAAAGGAGATATTTCAGTTCTATACCTCGCGCGGCGATAGCTTCGAGGCTCAGGATGGTGTGGTTGATTGAGCCGAGTATGCCGTTCGTTACCAAAGCGAGCGGCAGACGGCGCGACGAGATGTAGTCGATGGTCAGGAAATCGTCAGTCACAGGCACCATCAGCCCTCCGGCTCCTTCGATGAGCACGACATCGTAGCGCGACGACAGTATCTCGCGGCTACGGTCGACCAGTCCGAGGTCAATCTCGCGACCGTCGATGCGTGCGGCGAGCTGAGCCGACGCAGGATAGGAGAATATGACCGGTGAAGTCGTCAGGTCAAGGTCTTCAGGCAGCGGGGCGATGCCGCACAGACGGCGGTGCAGCTCGATATCTTCCGAACGACCGACGTTGCCGGTCTGAATGAATTTCTGAGTGGCGACGCTAAGACCCTTGTCCATCATCTGACGCGCGAGCCAGGCGGTGCAGTAACTTTTGCCGGCATCTGTATCGATACCTGATATGAAGATTGTTTCAGACATTTTCTTGTTTCTTTAATATCATTCTGATTGTGCGGTATGTTAAATGACACTGACCGTCGAGCCGACGAGGATAGCGGTGTATAATCGAAGGACCCGCTGTAGTCCGGCTACTGCGGTCAAGACCGTTCACCCCGCTCAGCCTAAGGTGGCGCAGCACGTCGACAGGTTCGGGAAATGCGAGGTCATAGTCGGCTGTCGCCCAAGAGAGTATATCGAAACCCGACGGTATCATGGCGCGCCAACGGCGTTCGTCGGGAAGGTTGAGTGTCGATGCTCCGGCAGTCGTCAGTTCGTGCATGTTTCCGCGGACGAAAGCGGTCAATATCAGCAGACCGCCCGGACGAAGGATCCTATGGCATTCGGATATAAAACGGCGTGGCGAGTTGAACCACTGGATGGTCGAAGCCGAGGCGATGACGTCGAAACGTCCCGAGGGTGTGTGGCAGATGCGCAGTTCGGCATCACAGCTAGTGAATTTTGCCTCAGTCATTCCCTCGGGCGGACACGGTGCAATGTCCCACAGATGGAGAAAGCCGCGCGACGTCAGTCGGGCAAGATGTCGGGTTAGTGAGCCCGTGCCGCAACCTATCTCAAGACACGAAGTGCCCGCAACGGAGAGTTGGCGGTTGGCTCCGGTGCGGTAGATATCTGCGACAAGAGAGTCGACAATGGATTTCTGAACGGGGGTGTTGGAGTCGTAGGTGTCGCGGTGAGAACCGAAGCGGTCGGCGGCGCGCTCTTTGTCTATGACATAGGCATCGGCGATTTCCTGAAGGTCGATATAGTGGGGTCGGTCGACGACAGCAACAGGTGTCCCTTGCCATGCACGCTGCTGGTTGCATGCGGGAAAAATCGCGTCATCGCGTCCGATGACTGCGAGGTCCCACTCGCTTACTTTAGGATTGGCGAACCACGGCTCGGGGTAGATGGCGCGGAGTTCGTCGACGAGTTCGCCGACCGGACGCGACGGGGCGGCAAGCATGAAGCGTTCGGTGGTCTGACGGTCACCGCACATTCGTCTGAAGAATTTGCGCAGATTCCGTTCGTCGAGCGAAGAGGCTGTGCCTTCGAATATTGCTTCGGGTATTCCGCGGAGATTGTCGACCGGTGACAATGTGCCGTTGACCGCAATGCGGGTGCTTATCTGCCGGTCAATCGCATGGATTGACATCGAGGCGGCATAGACACCCATCGACCAAGCGATGAGAACAATTTCTTCGTATTCAGAGACCAAAGACCAGTCGGCGGTCAAATCGCGGTAATCCCATAGGACGAGCGTGTCGTAGCCGGGACGTGAAATATGGCGGAACGGCGTCGCATCCATTCCCCAGCCGGCGAAGATAAGTATCAGCCGGCTGTTGCCCTCGCGTTTGACGAATTCATGTCTCATAGCCCTGCTGTCATAGAGTTTGAGACTTCGGCAATCGCCTCGGCGAGTGCGTCAATGGCTTGAGACGAAATTGCGGAGGAGAGACTGAACCGGAGACGCTCTGTGCCAGGCGGGACTGTCGGAGTGCGTATCGGGAGCACCTTATATCCGAGTTTAAGCAGTTGCTGCGACATCGCCACGGCTTTATGCGGGTCGCCGACAATGAGCGGTTGGATGTGGCTTGCATATTGATTGCCGAGCGCATCGGCGAGTGACTCCGAGAGACGTGCGAGCCGTTGTCGTTCGCTGTCCATGCCGAGCATCTGGCGGAAGATGAAATCGCTCCATGCGATGTTGAGCGGAGGAAGCGCGGTCGAGAAGATAAGACTGCGGGCTTTATTGACCATGAAGTCACGCATGCGTTCTGTCATGATTGCGTATGCCCCGACTGAGGCGAGAGCCTTTCCCATGGTGCCGACAACGATATCGACATCGTCCGGTCGGTCGGAAGCTGCAACGAGTCCGAGTCCTGCCGGTCCGAGCACGCCGACGGCGTGTGCTTCGTCGATATACAGCATCGCTTTGTCGCCGCTCCTCTTTTTGGCAGCTATGAGTCGTCCGATGTCTGCGCGGTCGCCGTCCATGCTGTAAACGCTTTCGGCGATGATGAGTATATTGGCGTAATCAGCGGCTTTTTTGTCGAGTATGCGCTCGAGGTGGGTGTAATCATTGTGGCGGAACCGCTCGAATGATGCTCCTGACAGACGGATGCCGTCGATAATGCTTGCATGGACGAGGCGGTCTGCGACAATCAAAGTGTGGCTGTCTGCGAGAGCCTGAATCAGTCCGACATTAGCGTGATAACCGCTGTTGAACAGCAAAGCCGGTCGTCGGTAAGCACCGGCGAGCGTGTGCTCGAACGCATCGAACTCGCGCTGGCGACCGCCGAGCAAACGGGAAGCGGATGCGCTCATCGGCATAGATGCAGGTGAGTGCTGCGAGTAAAATTCTTCGCGCAGGTCAATACGTTCGGCGAGACCGAGATAATCATTTGACGACAGGTCAACGACCGTCGCGGCGCTTTCTTTCGGTATTCGTCGGAAATTGCCGGATAGTTCAAGTTGGTTGAGTGTCTGATTTATATCCATCAGGGTCTAACGAGTTCAATCATCTGTCCGATGAGATATCTCAGCTGTTCGTCAGTTATTATGTAGGGCGGCATGATATATACGTTTCTTCCGAAAGGACGTATCCACACTCCGCGCTCGACGCAACGCTTCTGAAATTCGCCTACGTCGACAGGCTCTTTCATTTCGATTACGCCGATTGTGCCGAGCACACGGACATCGGCTACATTTTCGAACTCGGCGGCAGGAGCTATCGCTTCTTTGATGACCGACTCGATGTGGGCTACGCGTGACTTCATGTCGGTTTCGGCAAGCAGTCTGAGCGATTCGAGAGCCACGGCACATGCCAGTGGATTTGCCATGAATGTGGGTCCGTGCATCATCACTCCGGCTTCGCCCCGCGAGATGGTGTCGGCTACCTCTTTTGTCGTCAGCACTGCGCTGAGAGTCATATAACCGCCGGTGAGACCTTTACCGACCGCCATGATGTCGGGAGTGACACCGGCGTGTTCCCATGCGAAACAACGTCCCGTGCGCCAGAAACCTGTCGCGATTTCGTCGAATATCAGGTAAAGTCCGTAGCGGTCGCAGAGCTTACGCGCCTGTCGGAGATACTCGGGATGATAGAACCACATGCCGCCGGCACCCTGCACAATAGGCTCGAGAATTACGGCGGCGAGTTCGTCGTGATGTGCTTCTATAGTCTCGCGGAGCGGCTCGATGTCGGCAGGATTCCATTCCCCGTCGAAGCGCGACGATGGCGACGGCACGAAGTAACGGACTGGCAGGGCTGAGCCGAACGCACCGTGCATGCCTGTGACAGGGTCGCAGACACTCATTGCGTTCCACGTGTCGCCGTGATAGCCGCGGCGGATAGTGACGAAATTGGTCTTTCGGTGGTCACCGGAGCGGGAGACAGCTGCCTGCACTGCCATTTTCATGGCGACCTCGATGGCGACCGAACCGGAATCGGCGAAGAAAACGTTGTGCATGGTCGGCGGAGCCATGGCGAGAAGAGCTTTACCGAGCTCGATGGCAGGTCGATGGGTCAGTCCGCCGAACATCACATGGCTCATGGAGTCAATCTGACGTCTGGCAGCGTCGTTGAGGCGTGGATTATTGTAACCGTGACAGACACACCACCACGATGACATGCCGTCGATAAGTCTTGTGCCGTCGGCAAGAATTATTTCAACACCCTCGGCGCGGTCGACAAGATATGTCGGCAGAGGGTCGATGGTTGAAGTATATGGATGCCAGAGATGTTCTCTATCCCAGGCGTCATGGATTCGTTCGTTCATAACGACTGCAAAGTTACGACATTTTCACAAGATAGCAATAAATGAAAAAAGCCCGGGACAATGTGAGCCCGGGCTTTTATAAAGTTGAGATGCGTTTATCAGCGCACGAGGACTTTTGAAACCTTGTTACCTTGACGGCGGATGAACACGCCGGTCGAGGGATTATTCACGCGAACACCCTGAAGATTGTAATATTCAACGGGAGCTTCTTCATCATTGTCAACAATGACAGGTTCAATGCCGGCATAATTACCGTTGCCGTCGCTGGCTATGGTATAAGCGTTTTCAATTGTGCCGTCTTTGAGATTGAGGACATAGACGATGACATGTATTTTGTCGAAATCACTTATGGTCGACAATAATTTCATTTCATGAGTATATTTACATATCTCACCGGCTTTAATTTCGGCAGGGACACTACCGGTAATGCCGGCATATTTGTCGAGCTGGCGGGCAACATCGTTATAAACCAGTTTGACCTCCGCCGGTTGTTTATTCCAGTCGCCGGGTACGGTTCCCTGCATTCCTGCGTAACCGTTTTTCTGAGCGTAGGGACCTACTCCATCTTCGGTAACCGCGAATGCGAGAATGAAATTCTGGTCTCCGTCGGTATAGTCGAAGGCGAATTGAGTCTCTGTATCAATGGTCAGCATTCGGGTCTCTTTGTTGATTTTTGCCTTAGCAGACACCTTGGCAATACCGGGAAGGGTCTGAATCAATTCTGCATATGCAACAAAGGCGTCGTATGAAGGATACATGCCGTATTGGCGGTTTACTGCCGCATAAGGATTGCCTTCCTGGTTTGTGTACTTCTTATAAAGGCTGCTGAATGATGCGGCTGTCATCGGGTCGGTTCCGAATCTGTCGCCGTGGACGCAAACAGGTATGATGCTGCCGTCGGTATAGTCCTCGTGAATCTTTTCCATCGCGGTATAACCTGTGGGACAATACTGACACTTAGTGCATGTGAATTCTTCAACCACTACATTTCTCTTCAATCCTTTGCCCTGAGGAACAATAACGATAGGATAGGTTCCGGACATGTCTTGACCCACGTTATCTTCGTCATTGACTTTTGTGATTTTTATCAGGACATTTGCATCTTTTGACGGTTTTGACGGTTTGAGGGTGGCCGGGCAGATGATAGTCTGGTTCATTTTCCAGTCTCCATCGATTGCCATCCTTCTCGTATCAAGAACCTCATCATCGATGCTTGCCTCGTAAGTGAAATTGGTGACAGGTTGTATTCCGTTACTCAGCAACATGAACTCAACTTCGAATGATGAGTTTTCAGTTGCTACCGGTGGTCCCGCAACGGCAACAACGGCAACAGAATTCTGAAGGAAACCTTTAGCTTTGATTGTGGCTCCGACAGTGAAGAAACCGTAACCTTCCGCGATGTTATTCCAAGACCACTTTCCGGATTCGGACGTACGATATGCTGCCCAACCGCCGAGGTCGTTGGAATGGGCAGTGTAGTCTATGACGAGAGGGGTATTGGTCGGTGCTGTCACCGTTTCGTAGACGCCGATATATATTTTTTTATTTGCGGGGATTACGAACGGAGTTGTCAATTTCACGTCAACTCTCGTATATTGAGTTCCGGGTAAATCAACTTCTTGTGTGTAAAGGAATTCGCCAGATAGATTATCTGTTATGAATACCCATCCCTTTTTGATTTCATTTCTTTTTGTTTTCGAGTCAGAACCAGTGTAAAAGGTTATGCTGGTTATCTGGGCGTCTGATAAGTTGGCAAGAAAGGTCGGGTCTATCTGACATGCCATGGCTACCTGCATACCTGGCTGCGCATTGTTGAACCCAAGAGAATTGGCAACCCTTTCAGCGAGGGTATAATAAACTTCTTCTTCAGAAGCATCTGCTCTTGAAATCAGAGCATTCTCAGTCACCGTAATGGGTTCGGTTATATCCATTAAGTGTATATCCGGATGTGCGCCGGGGTTAAGTTTCATCTTGCCGGCGATAGTGAAGGGGTTTGCCGAAACCGACATCCCTACCAAAACAGCGGCAATTGCCAATAAGATTTTTTTCATAAGTGATATGGTTTTTATTATGTTATTTATCGGATATATATTTTGCCTGAACGATTACCGAAAGTGTAGACATACAGACCTTTGGGAAGGGCGATGATGCCTTCGCCGTTTACGTTTGCAGAGAAAACGTTGATGCCGACGATGCTGGTGATACGAAGCGGAGCAACCTCTCCAGAGACCTTATAAGCGATACCGCCTTCGACGGGTTGGAGTTCGTCGGAGATTTCAACAGCTGTCACTGATGCGCTTTTTTCGCTCATCTCGATTATGAACTGCACTTTGCTTCCGCTCTCTGTTACATCTTCAGCTTCGATAGCCGTTACCACGGTGGGGATGGCTTCGTCAAGGTCCAAATCGGCCCTATATTCGAAACCGAGGTCTACTTTCTTGCCGTTCTGTAACTTTACTTTATCGAGAACAACTTTTTGATTTGAACGGCAAACTCCGTTGGCGCACACCTGAATAATCTGACCGCTGGTGCAGTCTGCGGTAATTTTGATATCAGATGAATAGAAGTCAGACATAATTGACAGTTTAGGGTCCATCATAACCTCTTTGTATTCGTCTTCCGGATATTCGGTGACCTCGATGTTGTTGAAAATCACAGTCTGACCGGGAGTTACTTTCTGATCCCCGATGTAGAATGTCAACTGTATGGCGTCAGCACTCAGATATGCTGATACACCGGCAAGTAAGAGTAAAAATTTCTTCATAAATTATCTAATCATTTATTGGTTATTACATTTGATTTTGCAGCTTGTTGTACACCGGAGCTGTTGGAAACGAACGCTACGATAGCGAGATTTTCAGGAGCCCATTTTTCTGTGTCGGTGTCTTTGACGGCTATTGAATATGTCTTTGTCTCAGGGTTATCTGCTGATAGTGTCACTGCATCGCCGTCAAGACCGTTGACACAGGCGCGGAACACATTGTTGTGGACATAGTCGTTGATACGACCTTCGTTGAGGTCTTCCTGACGTGCGATAATCGACGATTCGATGACCCATACGACGAGATTGCCTGAAAGCTGTTCGGACGACTTGAGCGAGCAACTAATGTTAATAGTCTTGCCGTCTGCCGAGAGAGCGGCTTCAACCCCGACAGTCAGCGGCGTAGGTATTGAAATTTCGTTAAAAATGTCCGATGCCCATTGGTCGGCGTTGACAGGCGGACGTTTGCCGTCGATGACTCCCTTGGGATAGTCTTCGATGCCGTAACGGTCGTTATAAGCCTGTCCTTCTTCCTGCATGAGACCTGTGTAACGTTTGTTGGTGGCGGGTATGCCGAAGTGACCGGCATGGATGCTCACCGCTATAAGGTGACTGCCGTACTGCTCTTCGAGGGCCTCGATAGTGCGGTGCGCAGCGGGGCAGTTCACACAGTTCTGACCGGTGAAATCCTCAAGCAGGACGGTGCGTTCGGCTTTGGTAGATTCGACCTCGATATAGCGGTCGTCTTCGGCGATGCCGTTGCAAGCTGCCAAAATCAGACCGGCAGACATCAGTATATATGATAACGATTTTTTCATCTGTCAAGAAGTCGTTTGGTTAGAAGGTGTAACTGTAAGAAACCTGAAATCCTCTGGTCGCAGGCACATAGCGGCATACACCGCCCGAGCAGTTGAAGCCGGCGCGTGTGCGTCCGTAGCTGAGTGCCATTCGGTTGGCTTTGTAGTTGCCGGCGACACCGAAGTTGTAATAGTGATTGCCGGTTTCACCGCAGTTCCACATGTCAGAAACTGTCACCATGATGTAGGGCGCCACAGAGAGTTCGACGAGACCGTAGAGCCAGTATCCGAGGTCCTGACGGGTGCGGAGATACTGAAGCTCGTTTCTCAGCGTGAAGCGGCGGTCGATGCGCCATTTCGTATCGACCACAAAGATGTTTGATTTCACTTTGCCGTCTTCGGGATGACCTTCGAGGAGCTTGTTATACATCTGATTCATGTATAGGAAAACCTGACTGACCGAACGACTCCATTTTTTATCGACCATGATGTTGAAGTCGTGGTAGTAGCTTTCACCCATATCGAAAAATCCGATTGACGGACCGTTGGAGCCCATCATGCCGAAGTCTCCGGGATTGCGTGTAAGGCCTCTGATATAGCTGAGGTTGACTTTTACCTTTGTGCCGTATTTGCCGCCGAGCGCGGTCTTGCGTTTGAAGTTATAGCCAAACTGACCCTGGAATGCCCATTCACCTGGTGCAGCCTGAGTGGCGTAGGGATATAGAGCGGGCAGTGCGTAGGTATGGAGATATGCGAAGACCGGCATATTGTTGATGAACGCCGATGTTCCGCTCATGGCTCTCTGACTGCGGAACGCCATGTTCTCGCTTCGTTTTACCTGAACGAGTGCGCTCAGACCGCTGCGGGAGTATGAGCCGCTTATCATTGCAGCCGTTCCTTTTCCGTAGGTATAATTGTTGTCGAACGACGGGTCCTGACCTTTCCATGCGAACTCGCCGAGGACGGCGAAACCGTTTTTCTGAAACTCGGAGCGCACGTCGAAAGCGTCGACGGATTTAGGCAGGTTCAGACGCCAGTCGTGACCGGGCACCATAATCGTCTGGTCATCCTCGTGCTTGAGGACATACGACGCGCCGAAAGTCCAGCTTACGTTCTTTTCCTCAAGTTTCTTGAATAAGTCTTGGAGAACGACATCGACATCTGCTCCATAAACCTGTGAACTCTTTTTCCAGTCCCAGTAGCGACGCTGCAGACCGCCGAGCACGGTGAAGCGCACGCCGTTGAGCGCGGATATTTTGAGACGACCGCCTCTGATGGAGTTATCGACGCCAATCGAGCGTTCCTGATAGGTGCGGAGGATAAATCCCGAGCCGAACTGCTCGTAGAAGTCACCGGCTGTCAGTTCGAAGCCTTTGTATCGACCTTTGGCATAGATGTGAGGCACGCCCCAGCCTGCGAAGTCGGGTTCATAGCCCGGTAACGGCCATTTCATAAATTCCAGTCTGACTCCGGCGTCGACATATTTGCTCATCAGGTTCATGTCGGCGTAAGTGTTAAACAGGATTTTGTGGTCATAGCTTCCTGTGCCGATGGCTTCGTCTTCCTGAGGGAAGAGCACATCAGCCTGCACACTGCCGTGGAACGCGACACCTTTGTCGCTTTTGGTTTCCGCAGCGTCATCGGCAGCGAAACCAATCAGCGAAATACCGGCAAAAACGAGTGACAAGGCGGTTCTTCTCATCGAATCTTATTTTTTCTTTGAGTTGAGTTTGCGTATTACTTTAATGAGTTCGGTTTCCGCTCCATCGGTGTAGCCAGAGTGGGTATAGGCAATCTTGCCGTTGCCGTCTACAACCAGCACGTGGGGAACGGACTGAAGACCCATTGCACGGAAAAAGTCGCTGTTGGCGTCGAGAAGGACTTCATAGTCCCAGCCTTCGGCATCGACAAACGGTTTTACTTTCGATGTGTTCTGCGCGTCATCGATAGAAACGATATACATTTTCATGCCTGTTTCTTCCTGCCAGTCGGGGTAGAGGTCGGCAATGGCGTGAAGCTCGCGGAGACAAGGTTTGCACCAGGTGGCGAAAAAGCTAATCACAAACGGTTTGCCATTGTTGTTGAGCTTGGCGACATTGACAGTCTTGCCCTTTGTGTCTTTGACATTGACGTTAGGGAGCTGAGCTGAAACAGCGGGTGCGGCTAACAAAGCGAAGAGCGCGGTAAATCCGGCAATCAATAGTTTTTTCATTTTATTCCGAGTCGTTTTTAGAAAACGCCGAAATTCACGGCATAGCTTTTTGATAAGCTGATGCCGTGAATTCGAGAAGTTTTTTATTTATGATTTATTGCTGTTCAATTATTTTGAAATCTTTATTACTGAAACGGAGCCGTCGTTGCGGTTGCCCTTGACAACATAGACGCCGTTTGCAAGGTTAAGTTCTACAATTCCGGCAGGAGCGTCGACACTCTTGACGCAAGCTCCGCTTACGTTATAAACCTGAACGGATTCGAATCCGGCGGGAACAATCAGATTGCCTTTTTCGTCAACCGACAGATTACCTTCGCTTGCGGTGATTGAATTGACGCCACCTGTCGCAGACATATCGAATAATACGCTTTCCGCAAAATATTCGTAGCCGTCATCCCAAGCACGGTCATTCCAGAAAATAACGATGCTCAAATCGGGCGTTGCAACAGGAACTCCGGTGAAAGTTAATTCTTCGAAGACTTCTTCCCAGTCTTCAGTATCTTCATTATATTCATATTTCATTACTTCATGCAGCATGTTTTCCTTTATCCATGCTCCATAAGCGGGATTTCGGGAAGCGATATACTCTTCGATAGTCTGTACCTGTCCGTCCTTAATAATGTAACCGGTCATCGGCATTGCACCTACTTCGTTACTTGCAAAGATTATATCATTGTCAGCAACGCCGGATGCGGCACACGATATTTCAGTATCGACCATAGTGAGTTGACCCGTTGCAATATCTACGGAACAGGGAGTGTAGACCTCTATCCATGGAACCCATGCCATTGGGTCGGGATTGTCAATCACACGGCAAAGAGTTCCTATGGTCTTTTTTCCGTCTGTCGAAAGGAATACATTGTTATCCTGAAAATTGGGAGAAGATTCAATTACGTTATTGTAAAATTCATTCCAGCTGTCCCATTTTTCCTGCCATTGAGCTTGTTCAGTTTCAAATTGAGCAATGGCTTCATCATATTTTGCAATTTCCTGCTCGGTCATGTAATCCTTGTAGTCAGGATAAGGGTCACCTGACGACCAATCCCAATTTAAGACCGCATTATCGTATGCCTCCTTTTTTTCACTGGTCATGAACTCTGCAGGCGAGGGTTCTGCTTTTCCTTCACCGGGATATTCCACAAAAGGAATCTTGTCGGGATTGAAAAGTTTTTCTGTCGGTAACGAGTAGCTCCATTTGCCCTGATTGTCCTGCTGATAGATGATAGGGTAATGATACATGCCTCGTGCATCGGTAATCTGACCGGCAATAGTCTTGCCGTCTGATGAAATTGCGATAGCTTTAACATATTGCGGAGCTCTGCCGAAAAAGTCTAATTTTGGAGCCGGAAGCAAGTTGTAAGTGCCGTAGCCTTTGCCATCGGCGTTACGGTCCCAGTAAGCGGGAGCATTCATTGTAACGTCATCCGCATAGGCGTCATCCATGCTTGCGTATCCGACGTTTCCACAGATACGAGACCCATCGGGAGTGATGCCGTTGAAAGAGTTTGTCAAATTGGGGTTGGGGACAGTCAGCTCATGCAATTCGCCATTTTCAAAATAGACGGATTGGTCGTAATTGACAGATAAAAGAATTATCGAACCATCAGCATTAATGCTATTTCCGTTGCCAATAGAGTATTCGGTGATGGATTCATCATTGGGACCGAATGAAGTCTGAGTGCCATCCTTTAGGTTGAAAATGGTAACAGTTCCGTAGACTTCGGAAACCGCTACATTGCCGTTAGGAGAAATTCGCTGGAGTGCGGAGCCAAGATAGATAGTCGGGTCAGTTGCCGAAGCCGTGGTCGCAAATGCTGCTACCGCTAAACAAGAGAGTAAAAATTTCTTCATAAGCATGAAATAAAATTAGTTAATAAAAAACGGCAACAGACGTAAATTTTTTAGCCGGCACAGCCGGTTTTTTGAAGTGATAAATCTGGATTTCTAATACTAAGTTACTGTTGTTACCATGAATTTGTGCAATATTACGAAAAATGATTTAATCATTTTTAATATGACCCTATATTTTTAGTATTATTTAACATGATTTTAATGTGGCAAAACTGATTCTTTGTAAGAAAAAGCCGTCGGTTGGCTTCAAATTATAGCTTGCTACAGCTTTTCTTTAAGAAATTTAGAAGTGTAACCGACTCCTGCAGCGGCGACTTCTTCGGGAGTGCCTGTGGCGACGAGGGTTCCGCCCGCTTCGCCACCTTCGGGACCGATGTCGATGATATTGTCGGCACATTTGATAACTTCGGGATTATGCTCTATGATTACAAGAGTATGACCCTGACGAAGCAGACGCTCGAACGAGTCGAGCAGAATGTGGATGTCGTGGAAGTGCAGACCGGTTGTCGGTTCGTCGAAAATGAAGAGGGTCGGCTCGGGCTTTTCCTGGGCGAGAAACCACGCGAGTTTGACACGCTGGTTTTCACCGCCGGAGAGGGTCGACGACGACTGACCGAGTTTTATGTAGCCTAATCCTACGTCCTGAAGCGGTTTCAGACGGCGCACGATGCGACGCTCGGTAGAGCCTGTGCCTTCGGAGAAGAATTCAATGGCCTGATTGACCGTCATGTCAAGCACATCATAGATGTTTTTACCTCGGTATTCGACTTCGAGCACTTCGTGTTTGAAACGTTTACCGTGACACGCCTCGCACGGCACGACTATGTCAGCCATGAACTGCATCTCTATTGTTATCGAGCCTTCGCCCTTACACTCCTCACATCTGCCGCCTTCAGCGTTGAACGAGAAGTAAGCCGGAGTGAAACCCATCTGGCGCGAGTGCTGTTGCTCGGCGAACAGGGCGCGGATTTCGTCGTAAGCCTTGAGATAGGTCGCCGGATTGGAGCGAGAAGACTTGCCGATAGGATTCTGGTCGACAAATTCGACCGATGATATGCGCTTTATGTCGCCACGCAACGCCTTGAACGCTCCGGGTGCATCGCCGGGATTGCCGAGTTCTCGCTGCAGCCCGCGATAAAGTATGTCACGCACAAGAGTTGACTTGCCCGAACCGCTGACCCCGGTAACAACGTTCATCACACCGAGAGGAAAACGCACGTCGATGTTCTTCAGATTATGCTCGGTTGCTCCGATGACTTCTATATAGCTTGCTGAACGGCGGCGCGAAGTCGGCACTGCAATCTTTTCGGCTCCGGAGAGGTAGCGCAGAGTGTGGCTTCGCGGTGCGAGCCGTTCGGCTTCGGCAGGGTCGTCAGGCACCGGACCTTCGTAGACGATTTCACCGCCGAGACGTCCGGCATCGGGACCGACGTCGATAATCATGTCGGCTGCGCGCATTATTTCTTCATCGTGCTCCACGACCACGACAGTGTTGCCGAGGGCTTTGAGTTTCTCAAGCACATGTATCAGCCGGTCGGTGTCGCGCGGATGCAGACCGATTGACGGTTCGTCAAGTATATATAATGAGCCGACAAGGCTGCTGCCGAGCGATGTCGCGAGATTGATGCGCTGGCTTTCGCCGCCGGAAAGGGAGTTGCTGAGACGGTCGAGGGTAAGATAACCGAGTCCGACGTCGTCGAGAAACTGGAGTCTGTTGCGGATTTCGACGAGCAGACGGGCGGCGATTTTCGCGTCGCGCTCGTTCAGCTCCAGTTCGCCGAACCAGCGGTTGAGGTCTTTTATCGGCATTCTTACAATGTCGCCAATCGAGAGTCCTGCGATTTTGACATAGGCTGTTTCGGGACGCAGACGCGAGCCGTGGCACGACGGGCAAACGGTCTTGCCCCGGTAGCGCGCCATCATCACACGATATTGTATCTGATGACGCTGGCTGTCGAGCCATTCGAAGAAAAGATCAATCGATGGCATACCGCTTCCGTCGCCGTGCCATAGCAGATTGCGCTCGTGCTCGGTGAGGTCGGCGTAGGGCGTATGTATGGGAAAGTCGTGAGCGGCTGCCCACGAGATGAATTCCCGTTTCCATTTGCTCATGACTTCGCTGCGCCAACAGGCGACCGCACCGTCGTAGATTGTCAGAGAGCGGTCGGGCACCACAAGATTTTCGTCAATGCCGATGACTTTACCGAAACCTTCGCACTCAGGGCATGCGCCGTAGGGGTTGTTGAAGTTGAACAGCTGTTCGGTAGGCTCGATGAAAGTCATGCCGTCGGCTTCGAAGCGGTTGGAGAAAATTTTACGGGTCACGCCGCTTTCGGTCCATGCGAGGAGGATGCATTCGCCTCCGCCTTCGAAAAAGGCGGTCTCTGCCGAGTCGGCGAGACGCGAGAGTTCGTCACCTGACGATGCGACGGCAAGTCGGTCGATGAGCAGGTCGTAGTCAGCCGGCGATGCTTTCGGGTCGGCAAGTGCGTCGGCGATTGAGACAAAGTTTCCGCTGTGGTCGATTAGGCGGGAGAAGCCTTCTTTCTGATAGATTTCGAGTTGTGTGGCAAAAGTTCGTCCTTCTTGCAGTACTATCGGCGAGGCGATGGCTATGCGTGTGCCCTCTGACAGCGCGGTTGCAGCAGCGACGACATCTTCGACCGACTGCTTTTTGACTTCTTCGCCTGATATGGGAGAAAAGGTGTGACCGACGCGCCCGAACAGCATGCGGACATAGTCATATATCTCGGTCGACGTTCCGACGGTCGAACGCGGGTTGCGGGTGTTGACTTTCTGTTCGATGGCAATCGCGGGCGGCAGACCACGGATGAAGTCGCATTCGGGTTTGCGGAGTTTGCCGAGAAACTGACGGGCGTAGCTCGAAAGGCTTTCGACATAGCGACGTCGTCCTTCGGCATAGAGGGTGTCGAAGGCGAGGGAGGATTTTCCTGAGCCGGAAAGTCCGGTCACGACGATGAATTTGCCTCGCGGCAGCTCGACGTTGATATTTTTAAGATTATTGACGCGCGCCCCGCGCACGATTATATTGTTATGATGTTTCTGAGTTGACATTGGTTCTACTATGCGTATTTTACAAAGATACAAATAAAATGTGAGATGGAATGTAATTTTTAATTACCTTTATCGTCTAATTACAAAAAACAACAATCATTAT
>CAMWNF010000025.1 GCA_947175535.1 uncultured Bacteroidales bacterium | reverse complement strand
CAGACAAGTCCGATCCCTCAAAAAATTTCCTCTCCGCGTCCTCTCCGCGTCCTCTGCGCGAGATTTTCTTCCCTATCGCAAACAACCCCTAACCAATTGTGCATCACGCATCGTGCATGATGCATCACCTTTTTAACTTCGGTTAAAAAGGAAGCCTTTCCGAAATCGCCGGACATCGGATTGATATTCCCTATAACTTTGCAATCGAAAAACGGTGGTGATGGTTTATGGTTAAGGTTAAAACCTCAATTACGGCTTTAGTTCGAAAACGAAGTGATATGGCTCAATCGGCAGACGGTATTTCGGCAGAACGTCAGGACCACAGGTGGCGGTTCCTACACCGGTTTGAGCAGCATCGAGATGAACGGTAATTAATCCGTCGTCGACCAAATCCTTTATGTGCCGGGCGGCTTGAATATTATGGTCGGAATAAGGAGTCGCGCTGAACTGGAAGGGTCGGTCTGACGTAACGGTCAGCAGTCCGTCGTTGAAGATGACTTCTCGGACGTCGGTATGATTACCCGTTGTCTGCGGCACGATATAGTGATGGAAGTCGTGCTCGGGTACGGTAGTATGGCGGCGTATGCGTCCTGCTGTGTTACGGTCGACATATGTTTCGCCCTCCTTACCGTGATATACGACTTTTGATGCAAGTCCGGAAGGTGTGCGATAGCTGAGACCCACACGCGGCAACGATTTTACGACTGCCGTATCGGGAACGAATTCACACTCCACGACAAGAGCGCCTTTGCTGTTGACCGAATAAGACAATCCGGCTGTGCCGACGTTCTGACCGTTCTTACCGAGAAGGCGTACATCTGCGTGGTAGACATTATCTTTGAACCGGCTCGAAACACATTGTTGCACGAGACTGTCGAGCCCGGCTTCAAGCCATTTGCCGCCCTGCGCTCCCCAGCTCGCGTCATTTTCGGTAAGGGGTCGGAACAGCGAGATGGTCAGCGGAGTGGCAAGCAGTTCTTTGCCGTCGGCGACTACCGATGACAGTGCTCCTGTCGCCGGGTCAACGGTGAATCCAAGTCTGCCCGCAGTGAATGTATCGTTTTTACGCTTCATTTTGGTTGCGGTCTTGTCGACAGCCATAGGAGTCTGACGGATTACAAACTGTTCCTCGGCGACAGCATAGCCGGCGGGAACCATTGCGGTCGCTTCGCGCGTCGTCCAGTCGATGTTGAGATATGCGTCGTTGACTTCGTCGGGCAGAATGACATCGCTGAGGTCGACTCTGACAGTTGCCTGAGGCGCACATGAAATGTTTTTCACTCCTTGTGCCAGAACGTTTCCGTCTGCGTCGACGACGCTCCAGTTCATGTCGAAGCGGTCAAGGTCAGTGAAGAAATAATAATTCTTCACGTCTAATGTCAGCGGCTCACCGTCAGCGGCAGATGATTTGATATTGCGGTAAACCGCCTTGACTTCTGCAAGGTGAGGGTGAGGAGTACGGTCAGAGTTAACAAGGCCGTTGCAGCAGAATGATTTGTCGGAAGGTATATCGGCAGGTCCGTAATCACCTCCGTAGGCATACCAGAGTGTACCGTCGGGCGTATGTTCGATAAACGATTGGTCGACCCAGTCCCATATGCAGCCGCCCTGAGCTTGCGGTTCGCGTTCGAACAAATCCCAGTAGTCTTTGAGACCTCCGACCGAGTTACCCATGGCGTGGGCATATTCGCATGCGATATAGGGACGGTAGATGCCGTCGGTATGACAATAAGACTCGACGCGCCAGATTGACGGGTACATCACGGCGAAAACGTCGGTGTTGTAAGCATCGAGGGCTCGTTCATACTGAATGGGACGGTTGGTTTCGACCGATTTCATCCATTTATAGGTTTCCTCGAAGTTTATGCCGTTACCTGCTTCATTACCGAGCGAATAGAACGTTACGGACGGATGATTTTTACTTTTGGCATACATGCGCTGAGTGCGGTCCATGTGAGCGGGAAGCCATTCGATGAAATTGGCGAGCGATTCCTTTCCGTAGCCCATGCCGTGAGACTCAATGTTGGCTTCATCGATGATATATAACCCGTGTTTGTCTGCAAGATGATACCAGCGACGGTCAGCCGGATAATGACTGTTACGGACCGTGTTGATATTGTTGAGTTTCATCAGTTCGATGTCGTGCAGCATCGTCGCTTCATCGACATAATGACCTTGCTGGGTGAACGAATGACGGTTGACACCCTTGATAAGTATAGGCTTGCCATTGAGCATGTATTGTCCGTCACGTATTTCCGAGGTGCGGAAACCGACGTTACAGCCGAGAGTCTCTGTCACGTTACCCTTGCCGTCCCTAAGGTTCAATTCCAAAGTATAGAGGTACGGTGTCTCCGCAGTCCACGCTCTGACGTCTTTTATCTCCGTATCGAACGACACTTCCGATGCCAGAGCGGCCTCTCCGCCTGCAACTCTACTGCCGGCTGCGTCATAGAGTGTATATTCAACCGTGCCCTTCGCCTTTATACCGTCAGTAGTCACGTTCAATCCGAAAAGTCCGTCGCGATAATTTTCAGAGTCGAGAGGTGACATGACCGTATAGTCCGCGATGTAAGTCCGGGGAGTGCTGTAAAGGTAGATATCCCGCTCGATGCCGCTCAGACGCCACATGTCCTGGCACTCGAGATATGACCCCGCCGACCATCGGTAGACTTCAAGAGCGAGCACATTATCGCCGTCAACTAAAAATTCGCTTATATCCCACTCCGCAGCCGTCTTCGAGTCCTGATTATAACCAAGGAAATGCCCGTTGACCCAAACGTAATAGAACGACGATACGCCTTCGAGACACAGCACAGTGCGACGGTCTTTCCAGTCAGCCGGAACGGAGAACACCCGGCGGTAGCTGCCGACCTCATTGCTGTCGACAGGCACATATGGTGGATTCTTCTCGAAGTTATAGTAGGGAGAAGCAAATTCATAAGGTATGTTTACATAGACTTTCGTTCCGTAGCCCTGTGTCTGCCAGTTGCCGGGCACGTTAATCTTATCCCATCCGTCAGACTTGTAATCTGCCTTATAGAAGTCCTGCGGACGTACATCCAGACCTGCTGACCATCTGAAATCCCAACTACCGTTGAGGTCAAGGTACCAGGGCGAATCTTTATAACGCTGGTCTGATATCTGTGAAAGCGCGTCATTGCCGTTGGCATAAGGAACGACACACGTATGAGGGTCAATCTGTCCCAGCCGGAATGCGTCGATATGTTGCCAGTCGGGAAGATTGTCTGCAAAAACAGCGAGAGACGAGAATATAAGGATAAGGGAAGCTAATCTGTTGAAATTCATGGTTGGGATGATTTATTCGTTAATTGTGAGCCACTGTTTTTTCAAATTGAGCGGTTATTTCGTCAACCGGACCGTCAGCCGTGACCCGCCCGTCGGTTATGATTATAGCGCGCTCACACAATTCACGTGCAAGAGCCATATCGTGAGTCGCAATCAGGCATGTATGGTGAAACGCTCTCACTATATCGCACACCTGGCGGCGTGCTTCAAGGTCGAGTTCGGATGTCGGTTCGTCCATGACAAGAATACTTGGCTCCATGGAAAGCACCGTTGCGATGGCAACGCGCTTCTTTTGTCCTCCCGAAAGCCTGAAAGGCGAACGGGAGCGAAGGTCGGATGCTCCGACCATTTCGAGGGCTGCCGCTACTCTCCGTTCTACTTCTTCACCCTCGAGCCCCATATTAAGAGGTCCGAAAGCCACGTCCTCCTCGACCGTCGACATGAAAAGCTGGTCGTCTGCGTTCTGAAAAACCATACCTACCGACTGACGCACCGTGCGCAGAGTCTTTTTCGTTACAGGAATACCTCCGACGTTAACTTCGCCGGAAGTCGGCAAAAGCAGACCGTTGGTGTGGAGCAGAACTGTCGACTTTCCGGCACCGTTAAGACCGAGCAATGCGACTTTCTCACCGTGGGATATGAAGAAATCAACGCCCTTCAATGCCTCATAGCCGTTGGGATAAGTATAATGGACATCGGTGAAACGTAAAAAATGGTGACTCATAATTAAAACAGACGGTTGAAGCCCATAATGGCTGAAATGTTTGTGAAACGCAATATCGCGAAAGCCGCAATCCAGACAACGGTGAAAATCATGTCTGAGACGCTTCTGTCAGGATTATGCGGAGTGTAGAGAGGCATTGTGCCATTGAATCCTCGCGCAAGCATGGCGCGGTTGATGCGTTCGGCGCGTGAGACGGTGCGCATGAACAGTTGCCCGGTCATCTGACCCCACATTTTCAAGGTCATGCGGCAGTTGCCGTAACTACGCGACTCGCGGGCGCGCTTCATGTTGAGCAATTCAATAAGCAGCACCGTCATGTAGCGGTAGACCATAAGTAACTGTGTGACAAGAAACGCGGGAATGCCGATTGTCCTCATTCCACGGCAAACGCCTTCGAAACCACAGGCGCAAATCAATATTATTATCGCCTGAACGGACATAAGCCCGCGGAGAATTATAGACACGAAACTTATCCAGCCACGAGTGACCACGACATCGCCAATCATGAGTGCCGGCACGGTGTCGAAAACAGGGTTGAAAACGCCTATGAATATAATGAACGGCAGAGCATAGAGCGAACGGATAAATACAGAAGTAAAAGACATGCCGAGCCACGGAGCCGCCAATATCGGATAAACGGCAAACCATAGCAATATACCGACACGGTCGACCGACACGGAGAGCATGGCTACGAGGTAAGCCACCGTAACGATAAGACCGCACACAGGGCTGATTGTCCTGCCCGCTTCGATACGGACCGACTGCATGTCCTGTAAGGTGATTATCGCCTGCTCAAGTTTACTCATGTACGTCGCTTTTTAATCAGCAATGACGAGACAGCCCATACTAAAATCAGCACCATTACCGCACCAACTATCCCGGAGAACGAATTTTCATAATCGGGCATAATAGATGTAGCCGACTGCACTGCCTGACTACCCTCCGACAATGCGTTTGCGTTTACCGGTAAATCTGTCGAGCCGGTGACCTTCTCAATCGACCATTCGAGTCCGTCAGGGTCGGAAGATGCGAGAAACGACAGTCCGCCGGCTACAACTACAGCAGCGAGAGCGAATGCTATAATCGGTCGTTTGAGGCTATTGTGCTGTTCATCGTGAGTCCCTGAAGAGAGCAACGCCGGACGCGTTCTATTTATGAAAACAATCACGGCACCTGTGGCAAGCCCTTCCACAACCCCGATAGCAAGATGGATGGATGTCATAAGGACAAAGAATTTCCCCGCCGGGATTGCAGTCACGCCCGACAAAAGTGTCTCAAGACTGACCATGACAGCCCCGAGTTCGAGACCTACAACACAGGCGACTATCGATATCACAAAAATCCGTAAATCGCTTGGTCGACGGACTCCGTCAAATTTCAGCAATGGCTTGAATATAACCGGATAAGCAATCAAAGCCGTCATAGCTCCCATATTAAGCACATTGCAGCCTATAGCCATCAGGCCACCGTCGGCAAATATCAGGCATTGGATGATTAAGACGGACGCCAGCGTTAAAAAGCCTGCCCAGGGACCGAGAAGCGCGGCAAGCAGCACGCCTCCGACTATATGACCGCTCGAACCTGTGCCGGGGATGGCAAAATTGACCATCTGGGCTGCAAAGATGAATGCTCCCGTAACACCCATGAGCGGTACGAGATTTTCACGGGTCGAGTTTTTAAGTTTAGAGCCTGCGACAACCAGCAGTGCACCCGCAACAACATCAGCTGCGATTGCAACAACCGGCGAAAGCATGGCGTCGGACATGTGCATAAGTTATTCCGCTATTTTGTTTTGTGATGGGACATTACTTTTCTGCCATAGACTTCTGATATGACAGCACCGAGCAACATTATGGCGGCACATACGACGAGAACCATCTCAACGCCACCGGCATCGAGCACCATCGGGATTATGAACACTCCGGCGACAGCACCAATCTTACCGAACATGGCGGCAATACCCGAACCGGCACCGAGGTCTTTGACCCCATAAATCTGAGAAGGAATAACGAAAGTTATGAGATGTGGGCCCGCATTTAGTCCGATTTCAAATATCAGGAACGCACAGACCGACACCCATAAAGGCAGATGACTGACATAGCCCCAAAGAAGCAGTCCGATGCCTAAAGCCGACATAACGAAACCTCCGGTGAGCATCGTCACGTGGTTCATACGTTTCATCAGCAACAGCCCGACGACGAAACCGAGAACAATAAAACTGTTGACAATCGTAGTAAGCTCGACAGACTCGATTACTTTCGTCATGCCTTCAGCCTGTGTCCTCTCAATGCCGAGAGCCATAATAAGAATCGGCAGGAATACACCGACACCGTAAACTGCCACACCTTCACATGCCCATGGAATACCACTGAAAATGACCTTCGACAGATTGGTGCCCCTGAACATATCTATCCATGGTGTAGGCTTACCGCTGCCGGTCTGTTTTTCGGGAGCTGCGACGGTAACATCGTCGCCCAGGAAATATTTAGCGGCAGACTCAGCCTGCTGTTGTTCGCCTTTTTCCATGTACCACTGCGGAGTGTTACGGCAAGGTATGCGCATCAGGAATGTCAACGCACCCAAGGCTGCCAGAATGAGGAACAGTGACGACCACTGGTCGGCTTTCAGTCCCCTGTCCATAATCCACCAGCATAGAGCGGCTATAGCCACGAAACCGAGTGCGCTCGTGCTCTTTGCCACACCAACCATGAACTCCTTCCATTTGTCAGGCATCATTTCGGAGATATAATCCGTGTCGAGCGCATAACCGCCGCCGACACCGACACCGATGAAGAACAGTCCTGGCACAAGCACCGCCTCGTATGGAAAGAAGTAGACCGTCAACGAGAAAACCGTGATGAGTAACGGGCATAGTCTGTAATAGAATATATAACCGTAACGGTCGCTCAGACCCCCTATAATAGGAGAACCTATCGCAATGCCGAGCAATCCTGCCGCACCCATTACTCCCTGCATGAATGAAGACATGCCGTGGAATGCCGGTAAAAGGAGCATCATCGGAATAACAATGCCGACCAATCCCGAAAGGGCTGCGCCGATAATCTGCTCCATACTACCGACTGCAAGTATCGCGAAATGCCCCTTACGCAGGGGCATTGTCGCCATATTGTAAACTGTCTTGTCGTTGACTTTATCCATAAATCGAAATAAGGTTTATTTGTTTTCCGCATCGCGGATATCCTTCACCCAACTTGAGTGGTTGGGGTCGGATGTCTTATCCATCTTGTAAAGAGGAAGGAGGAAGAGCCAGGTCGTGATACAGAACGGTCCGGTGAGGGTGGCGATACCGTAGGGAAGCATCAGAGCGTCCATACCTGCCTGCACGAACACTGTTGCTATGGTCGCAATCACCGCCCAAACGGCAGAACGCCAGTTGACGGTATAGAACGTGCAACCGATGGCGATAGCAGTCAGCACGGGGCTGAAGCCGAACAGACCGCTCGAAATGCTCGATGCCGGAGCACCGTAAGCGATAGCGACCAACAGTGAGATAGCCGAACCTACAGCAGCCCAGATACCTGCCGCGCGGCTGCAAATCAGCAGACCGACGAGGAAGAATATGCCTGTCACCCATGAGTCGATAAGGAAAACCTGAGCGATGCCTTTTAGCCAGTACTGAACGAGTGAGCCGAAGCTCATGTCGAGCGACGCGCTGCTTGCCGCGAGGTCGAGAGCGGGGCGGCTGAGAGCGTCACCGTCGAGACCGTGCATATAGCGTGTTGCGAGAAGAAACAGCCATGTGCAGAACACGAAGGGGAATGTAAGGGAGTTGACTTTCCAGGGTGCCATGACGTTGTTAAATCCGTGACGCACCCATGTGGTCAGCATGGCGCAGAAAATCAGCGCAAGCCACATCTGCCATGTGTTGCCCATGAATGTAGGGAACGCGCAACCGACAAGAATGCCGTTGAAGCCCCAAAGTCCGTCGATACCGTCTTCGAAATTCTCATTGAGTAACATTCCTGCCACTGTAGAGGCAACAAGACCTACAACCGCACCCCAAGCGACAGCCGGAGTGTGACACTCATAGGCTCCCCAGAAGATACCGGCAAGAAATAACAGACCGGTCCATGCACTTTGCTGGAACATTACCTGACCGGCACCACGCAGTGTCGAACGCACGCTGACGCTCAGAGGCTGCTTTAAGAAAGACTGAAAAGTTGACATAATATCTGTTTTTTAATAATTATCGCCAGGGAAATTCTTCGGGCAGCGGCACACCTTTGATTGCCATTCTGACTTTGCTTGCAAAATCACGGACAACTGCTTTCACGGGACCAGGCTCCATGCCAAGAACCTTGAAAAGCAAGCCCGCACCGTTGGGCAGATGGGTGACGCCCGCCGCAATCTTACGTTTTGGGTCGATAAAAGCTTCGGTCTGACGATAGATTTCTTCAGCTTTATCGGTAGGGGTCATCACGATGACATTGGCAAAGATATCATATGAACCCATTACGCCGCAGTCGCGGATATGTCCACCTTCGGGACGTATGATGAATTTCTCGCGGAAAAGCTGTTCGCCATCTGGACGTTCGCCGTGGCTGCACACCGAAAGAATATCAAATTTGAAAAGCTCTCCCCCGTTATAGTGCTTGCGCCCCGCCATATATATTTCCGAGTAAAGCACCGTCGCCGTCGGGTCGACACACATGCGTGTATCGCAGATGAAGCGTGTGTTGGCATGAGGGATTATCGGCTCGGGCAAGAATTCAAGATAAGCGTTCTCTTTGAGAACGATATTCTGTATCATGCCCGAATAATTATACTTCATGCCGGCGAGCTTGGTAGCCGCTCCGGTCGATACCCACGCCATAGCATCACGACCGACGGTGATGTTCTGTGTGTAACGGTCTCCGTCGACATTAGGTCCGCCTGACGAAAGAATATAGACACAAGGCATCTGAGGCAGTTTCTCATCGAAATAAAGTTCCTGCTGCACAATGAGAGGTGCGCGGCGGTCAAGCTCGCGGAGTATTGATTTTCCCTGCGGGTCAAGCTCGAAGCCGAGATTGAGATAGCCTCGCTTGCCGGGCGCGCCGACATACATCGCCTTAGGCTCCTCGAGATAGGGCTTCATTTCACGTGCTTTCGAGAAATCGACTTCAGGGGCGTCGGAGTAGTGGAGCTGGAAATCTTTCATTTCTGTTGAATTATAATGTCACCTCTTTCAGAGGCATGGAGCGGTAAGCAATACGTTTATTTATTTTTGTCGAAAAGAGCCATTTTGTCGATAAGGTCAATCAACTCGTCGATACCTTCGCCCTTCATTGAATTTGTGAAGACGAAAGGCTTGCCGGGACGCATCAGTTCGCTGTCGTGACGCATCACCTCAAGCGACGCACCGACGTAAGGCGCGAGGTCGGTCTTGTTGATGACGAGAATATCGCTCTGCGAGATGCCAGGACCGTCTTTGCGCGGAATCTTGTCACCCGCGGCAACATCGATAACATAAATGAAGAAGTCGACAAGTGCAGGACTGAATGTCAGGGTCAGGTTGTCGCCGCCCGATTCGATAAACACGATATCTGCGTCGGGGAATTTCGCTTCCATTTCTTCAACAGCGGCGATATTCATCGAAGGGTCTTCGCGCACGGCTGTGTGAGGACATGCTCCTGTTTCGACACCGATGATGCGGTCTTCTTTTAGAATGCCTTTAAGGGTTTTGCGCACATGTTTGGCGTCTTCGGTGGTAACGATGTCGTTGGTGATGATAAGCACCTTATAGCCGCGCTCGAGAAGGCGGGGTGTCAGGGCTTCGATAAGGGCTGTTTTGCCGGAGCCGACAGGACCTCCGACACCAATTCTGCAAGTACTCATATAATTAATTCTGTTTTATGTCAGTTATGTAATATGTTTATAATAGCTTAGCTCATGAACATGCGCATATTGCCTTTTTCGTGTAGCGAGGCGAGAATGTCCATCTCCGGAACAAAGCAGTTCATGTCTTCGAATGTCATATCTTTAGCCTCTTCGTAGAGTTCGGGCGTTTCTGACGCGAGACGGAAAAGAATCTCCTGGGTATCGTAATGGGAAACGCGCACGCAACGCAACGCTGCTCCGAGAATCATGTTTATCACACCGTACTGATGGCTCACATACAAATCCTCTTCGCCAAGTTCAGACAACGCAAAAACGATGCCTTGTGCGACCGGATATGAACCCGGTGTGGCATCTGCCTCAATATCGGCGAGCCACTGCTTCAGAATTTCAGCATCGAAGATGCGCGCCGCAAGTTCGGCGAGTTTCTTACCCATACGTTTCAGCATCAGGCGCGCCTCATCGTTCATTTTGAAGAGTATCAGTTTGCTGTCGATGTCTTTGATAGCCGCATAATCGCCTGCTTTACAGGCTCTGTATGCTGTCAGAGCAGCAACTCCGTCGCTGAAAGCCGCCTGACGGGCAGCCGAGCGGGCATACTCTTCGAGTGTAGGAGCGTCGTGGACGAGCTTTTCGTAAGATGCGGTCTCAAGACCGTTTGAAAACGAGAAAGTCCCGACGGGGAATGTTGCGTCGCTGTACTGAAGAAGATGGAATAAAGCGGGGATGCGTGAGTCCATTATCACTGACGGTTAGTGTTGGATATGAGCGTGGATGTGTTCGTGGGAGTGGCTTTCGTGACCTGCACCGCCGAAGAGTCGGCGCACTTCGTGAGGTGCGAGATAAGGTATCACCTCTGTGCCTTCCTGAAAATCGAATGTTATGTCTTCGATATGGTGAGTCTGCATCACAGACATCATCACTTTCTTATCGACGGTCAGCGGAACATAAACCTTTGTTCCCTTTACCACTGCGGGCCAGTGCTGATTGCCGATAGCGTGACCGAGCTCTACGGATATGCGGATTATTTCTTCCGGAGTCTTGCCTTCGAGACCTGCGAGGTCAATCACGAGTACCGGACTGAGAGCGAGACGGAGCACCACGGCTCTTTTTTCGTCAGGGTTATAATATATGATGTCGCCGTCGGCAATCTGAGAATGACGCTTCAAAGCGATAGGATATTCATTATTTTTGTCGCCTTTGCCGAGGAAACGGCTTTTCTGGGCTGTCCATTGGTCAAGAAAAACATTTTCGACATCGATGTCATGATGGAAAATTTTCTCATGCCATTCGGGAGTGTGGGTATTACCCAATATTTCGGTATAGACTTCCATATTTGATTATGGGGGTGAAAGGGAAATAACGGATTGATTCGTTTTTTCGTTGAAACGGTAAGAAAAAAGAAGAGTGCCGGCCGGAAGCCGGCACTCTTTTGTATAATGTCGTAGCTCGATATCAGCTGAACCAGTAGAGCTGAGCCAGAGGCAGAGTCTTAGCCGGCGGAACTGTTGCAAGCACACCGTCGACATAGACATTGAATGTCTCGGGGTCGACTTCGATATAAGGAGTCGCTGTGTTGCGAACCATGTCGGCTTTAGAAATCTGACGGCAACCGTGAACGGCGTAAACGTCTGATTTAAGACCGAGATGCTGTTTGATGCCTGCTTCTACGGCAGCGCGTGAAGTGAATGTCACGCGAGTCTTCGCGAGTTCTTCGCCGATAGCGCCGAACATCGGACGCATCTTCACGGGCTGTGGTGTCGGGAGCGAAGCGTTGGGGTCGCCCATCTGAGCCCAGTTAATCATACCGCCCTTGATGACGAGTTTCGGTTTGGTTGCGAAGAACGCGGGTTCCCAAAGCACGAGGTCAGCCATCTTGCCTACTTCGATAGAACCGAGAATGTCGGAGATACCGTAAGTGATTGCCGGGTTAAGGGTAATCTGAGCGAGGTAGCGGAGCACGCGGAAGTTGTCGTTAGAGTCAGAGTCTTCCTTGAGTTTGCCGCGAACCTGTTTCATGTATGATGCCATCTGGAATGTGCGCATGAATGATTCGCCTACGCGACCCATTGCCTGCGAGTCAGATGAAACCATAGAGATGATGCCGAGATCGTGGAATACGTTTTCAGCTGCCTGAGTTTCAGCGCGCACGCGGCTCTCTGCGAATGCAACGTCAGAAGGAATGTTCGGGTTAAGGTTATGGCAGACCATAATCATATCGAAAAGTTCAGCCTCTGAGTTGATGCCGAAAGGCAGTGTCGGGTTGGTCGATGAAGGCAGGACGTTGCGCATCGAAGCAACCTTCAGAAGGTCGGGAGCGTGACCGCCGCCTGCACCTTCGGTGTGATATGTATGGATTGTACGACCGTCGATAGCTGCGATAGTGTCTTCTACATAGCCGCCTTCGTTGAGTGTATCGGTGTGGATACAAACCTGAACGTCGAAGTTTTCGGCAGAGCTCATGCAAGCGCGGATGGCTGCGGGTGTCGAACCCCAGTCTTCGTGGATTTTGAAGCCCATGCCACCGCCAACAATCTGTTCGTCGAGAGTTTCGCGAACTGAAGAGTTACCTTTTGCAAGGAAGCCCATGTTGATAGGCAGACCTTCAGCAGCGCGCATCATTTGGTGGATGTTCCAACGACCTGAAGTGATGGTCGTACCGTTTGTGCCGTCTGTCGGACCGATACCGCCGCCGACGAGAGTGGTGATACCGTTAGAAAGTGAATGGTAAGCCTGCTGGGGCGAGATGAAGTGAACGTGACCGTCGATACCTGCGGCGGTGAGTATCATGTGTTCACCTGAAATTGCGTCGGTCGAGGGACCGGTGCAGAGTGTCGGAGTGACGCCTTCCATAATGTTGGGGTTACCGGCTTTGCCGATACCTGCAATCTTGCCGTCTTTAACGCCGACATCGGCTTTGATGACGCCGAGCACGGGGTCGATGATTGTAACGTTGGTGATGACGAGGTCGAGTGAGCCGGCATCAGAAGTGATGGTGTTGGCTGTTCCCATGCCGTCGCGGATAGTTTTGCCGCCGCCATATACTACCTCGTCGCCATAGACGCGGAGGTCTTTTTCAATCTCAACATAAAGGTCGGTGTTGCCGAGACGGATTTTATCACCTACGGTAGGACCGAAAAGGTCATTGTTCTGTTGTCTTGATATTGTTGCCATGTCTGTGGTTTACTTTTGAGGTGTTGTGTAGTCTGCTTCTTCTTCGCTTTCGGGTTCGCTCTTGAAACCGAATTCTTCCATTTTGCGGATAGCGCGTGTATGGACGGGATAGTAAGTCGGGATGTCTTCGAGACCTGCATATCCGTCGGTGAGACCGTTGAAGCCGATGACGCGCACTTTGCCCGAATACTGAACGAGTTCGACCTGCTTTTCTTCGCCCGGTTCGAAACGGATAGCCGTTGTTGCGGGGATGTTAAGGCGATAGCCGAATGCTGCGGGACGGTCAAATTCCATGTAGCGGTTAACTTCAAAGAAATGGAAGTGAGAACCAATCTGGATGGGACGGTCGCCGGTGTTGCGTACTGTGATAGTCTTTGTGCGGCGGTTTGCGTTATAGGTGATATCACCGTCGGCAAGAACAACACCACCTACGGGCACATAATCTGTCGGAGTGTAGCCGGGAGTGTTGGGATATAGGATATCGGGCTGACCAGAATATACGCCGTAAGGAGTTGTATAACCGTCGGCGGTCGCTGCTGTTGCTTTAGCGGCAGCGGGAACAGTCGGCTGTGCAGCTGTTGCTCCTGAGGTCGATGCAGCTTTTGCGTTGTTGTCAGTTGTGCTCATGTTAAAAGTTTTAGAGAGTTAATTACTTGATGGGATGGTGGATTGAAACCAGTCGAGAACCGTCAGTGAATACGGCCTCCACCTGAAGGAGCGTAATCATGTCTGCGACACCATCCATAACCTGTTCTTTTGTAAGAACGTTGGCGGCATCGTGCATAACTTCTTCTACAGTCTTACCTTCACGGGCGCCTTCGAGCGCACAGGAAGTGATGTAGGCAACAGTTTCGGGATAGTTGAGTTTCAGACCTTTGTTGAGTCTGCGTTCAGCAATCATGCCGAGCGTCAACAACTGCAATTTGTCGATTTCTTTTGGAGTCAGATGCATAATCCTATATTTATTAAATTGAAAATTGGTCTATCACGATATATACTTTACGATGTTTACGGAGACAAGGATATAATGCCTCGTATTTTTACGAACAATATATACTTTTGTTTTGTTCGCTCAAATTTAACCTAAATTATGGAATTAATTGTTGAAATTGCATAAAAAAATAGTCCGCCGGCATTTATTTTTCGTGCCGACGGACTATTTCAGTCGCTTTTTCAGATATTTTAACTATAAATCGGGAATAAATAAGTTCAAACTTTGTCGAGAGCCTGAGAGAGGTCATCGATTAGGTCATCGACATGCTCGGTGCCTATCGACAGCCGGACAGTACCGGGATAGATATGCTGCTCGGCGAGTTCCTGTTCGTTGAGCTGAGAGTGGGTGGTCGACGCGGGATGAATCACCAGACTCTTCACGTCTGCCACATTAGCCAGCAACGAGAATATCTCAAGCGAATCAATGAAACGACGCGCCCCTTCGCTACCGCCCTCGACTTCAATTGTGAAAATCGAACCGGCTCCGTCGGGGAAATATCGCTGATACAACTCATGGTCGGGATGGTCAGCGAGCGAAGGATGATTAACCTTCTTCACCTTGGGATGAGCAGCGAGGAATGACGCTATCTTCACGGCGTTAGCGACATGACGTTCGACGCGCAGCGAAAGCGTCTCAAGTCCCTGCAACAACAGGAAAGCGTTGAACGGACTGATACATGCTCCCGTGTCGCGAAGCAGGACGGCACGGATGCGGGTGACGAATGCTGCCGCTCCGGTGTCGGTGAAGCGTGCGCCGTGGTAGGACGGGTCAGGCTCCGACAACTGGGGAAATTTTCCCGATGCCGCCCAATCGAATTTACCGGAATCAACGATAACGCCTCCGAGCGACGAACCGTGACCGCCTATGAACTTCGTGGCTGAGTGCACGACGATGTCGGCACCATGCTCAATCGGACGGAACAGATAAGGCGTAGCGAAGGTGTTGTCTATTATAAGAGGTATTCCGTTGGAGTGAGCTATTTCGGCAACAGCATCGACATCGATGAGGTTTGAGTTGGGATTACCGAAAGTCTCGATGAATATGGCTTTTGTCTCTGGGCGTATCGCCTTGCGGAAATTATCAAGTTCCGAAGGGTCGACAAACGTCGCGTCGACGCCATAATCGGGAAGCGTATGTGCCAATAGATTATATGTGCCGCCGTAGATATTGTTGGCTGCTACGATATGGTCACCTTTACGCGCGACATTCAGCAACGCATAATTCACCGAAGCTGCTCCGCTCGCGACCGCCAGAGCCGCCACTCCGCCTTCGAGCGCGGCGATGCGCTGCTCCAGCACATCTTGTGTCGGATTGGTCAGGCGGGTGTAGATATTGCCCGGTTCTTCGAGAGCAAAACGCGCCGTGGCGTGAGCGCAGTTGTCGAACACATACGACGATGTCTGGTAGATAGGCACTGCCCGCGCGCCGGTAGCGGAGTCGGCGTGTTCCTGACCTACGTGAAGCTGAAGAGTCTCGAAGCGTAATTTCTTTCTGTCGGTTGCCATATATTTTCTTTTTATTGTTGATTACTGATTGATATCGCACTGCAAAATTACATCAAACAAGAACATACACCCTATAATATCATTAACTTTAGAAAAATATAGTATATTTGCGTCATATAACAGAACATTCATCAACAAAACGACGGTTTCACGTCTTGAAACAGAACAAACGTATGGCAAACGTAAATCAATACACTCTCGACTCGATTGACCTCGACATCCTGCGTGCCCTTCAGGAAGACGCACGACTAACGACACGTCAGCTCGCAGCAAAAGTCCACCGCTCGCCGACTCCCGTTTTCGAACGGGTGCGCCGGCTTGAAACGCAGGGGTTCATCCGACACTATGCTGCCGTGCTCGACGCAGACAAACTCGGACAGGGGTTTATGGTCATCTGTCATGTCAAACTGCGCATCATCAACCGCGATATCGCTTCGACTTTTGTCGAATACGTCCGCGGTTTGGCGGAGGTCAGCGAATGTTACCATGTGTCGGGTTCGTTTGACTATATATTAAAGGTGCGCGCAGCGTCGATGGCTCAATACCGCGACTTCCTGCTGAACAAACTCGGCGCAATCGACTCGGTCGGCACCATCGAATCAGCCTTCGTCATGACCGAAATCAAAAACGACCCAACCCTCCCGATCTGATGCTATTAAATTTGCATATTTTCAAAGACCTCTTTAACTTCGCAATAGGGTTTAATTAGAAATTGTTTTAGCTCTTAAACTATGAATTATATTGTCGGTATAGTTATTATAACGGTTTTGATTCTGGTATTCTTTACTATAATGACTAACATAGGTAAACGAAGATTTAGGACTGAAGCCGAAAAATTATCAGTACAAACCAACTTAGCAAAACAAGAGCTTGAAGATCTTTTACAACCTACACACTTGGTTAGTTTCAAAGATATTGAAGACTTCAAATATTCTCATAAAAAACTGCTGTCGGAATTAGAAACTCTTGAAAACCATAAATATTTTAATCATGAGATTTCTGCCGAAGTTGGAATTATCTCATTTAAAACTTTGTTAGACAATGCACCCCAGAAGCTCTCTCAGAATAATACGGTTTTTAATGCGATAAACGATCTGAAAAATATTTCAGTTAAAATAATGGATGGATATCGATTGCTTCTCCACCCTGACCATTATTTTTCATTTTCAGAGCTTGAAAGATTCATATCTGATTATAGTAGAGTCCAACAGGTAATTAATGTTGTATTCCCCGATTATGAAAAGTTTGTAACAGATGAAGATTCCAAAACTCTTTACACGGTTATTAAAACTATTGAGGCACAACGAGAAGAACATAACAAAGAATTCGTCAAAAGAGAACTTGAAAATTGTAAACTTTATTTTGACCATGTTTTAGGAACCTATCCTCTTGATCCACAACAACGGGATTCTATTGTAAAGCTTGAAGATAATTGTCTGGTTATTGCGAGTGCCGGAAGCGGTAAAACTTCAACTATTGTAGGAAAAGCCAAATATCTCGTTGAGAAACAACAAATTAACCCAGCAAAAATCTTAATACTAACATATACAAAGAAAGCGGCTAATGAATTATCCGAGCGTATGCAAATTGATGGTATAAGCTGCGGAACATTTCATAGTTTAGCATATAGAATCATCTCTGAAGTTACCGGGCAGGTCCCGTCAATTTGTGATAACGATGTTCCGCTTAACATATTCAGAAAATTAATATTAGAGAATGAGAATTTTTTGAATGCGATTGATACTTATATAATCAATTACCAATCTTTAATGCGTCTTGAACATGATTATCTCGACGCGTTCTCTTATTTCGAAGATCGAAAAAAGTATGGTATTCAGGCATTATTTCCAGATGTTGACGGAAAAATAATTTTCACCAGAAGTGAGGAGGAAAAACGTCTTTGTTCCATATTGACACGATTGGGTATTATGTTTCGATATGAGTGCTCTTATCCAATTAACACAAGAACTCCTGAACATCGCCAATATAAGCCTGATTTTACAATTTACTTTAAAAACGAACAAGGAGAGTGGAGAAGTATATATTTGGAGCATTTTGCTATAGACAAAAATGGTCAAACTCCACGTTGGTTTGGAGAAGGCACTAAAGGAGGATGGAAAACAGCAAACCAAAAATATCTCGAAGGGATAAAATGGAAGAGGCAAACACATGCCAAAAATGGTACAATATTGATAGAAACAAGCAGTGCTGATTTTCATGATGAAACGGTAGAACAAAAATTAGTTGATCAATTATCCAAACATGGCATACCTATAAAGTATAGAACCGACAAGGAATTGTATGAATTATTGATACAGAGAAACCGGCAACTTGAAAAAACGGTCTTCACATTGTTGCTGTCCTTTATTACATTGATGAAAGCGAATGAAAAGAATGTCAATGATCTCATAGAAAAGTGTAAACCTGTTGATAATCACGTTAGTTCTTTAAAGGAAAAGCGTAACTATTATATTCTCACAGAGGTGATAAAACCGTTCTTTGAAGCATATCAAAGCGAGTTAGAGAATAATTTTGAAATTGACTTTACAGACGCAATAATATATGCATCAACACTTTGTAGAGATGGATTATGGCAACGCTATGACTATATTTTAGTAGACGAGTTTCAAGATATTTCAATTGATCGATATAAGTTTTTACAAGCATTGCGAACTGATTTTCCGAGAACAAAATTATATTGCGTGGGAGATGACTGGCAATCCATTTTCCGATTCGCAGGCAGTGATATGGCATTGTTTTATGAATTTGAAAAATATTTCGGTCATACAGAATTATGTAAAATTGAAACTACTTATCGTTTTCATCAGCCACTGATTGATAAATCATCAGCATTTGTGATGAAAAATCCTGCGCAGAAAGAAAAGATAATTAAGTCTCCCGGAAGCGGCAAGAGGACAGACCTGAGTTTCATAAAATGTAATACAGAAGAAAATGGCACATTGAAAAACGTTGAAGAAATCATAAACAGAATTCCTTTAAGTGATACTATATTATTAATTGGACGATATAATTACGATGCCGCAACTCTTGGGTTTAAAGGTAAAATTGATTTAAATACTAATAGAGTTAAGCTTAGAATTGGAGGACGTGATATCTTCTTTTTGTCAGTGCATTCCGCTAAAGGTTTGGAAGCGGATCATGTTATACTTATAAATTGTAATCAAGGCGCATACGGATTTCCTTCATTGATTGAAGATGATCCAATTTTAGATTTTGTTTTGAGTAGAAATGAACAATACCCTTTTGCGGAAGAACGTCGACTATTTTACGTTGCAATGACCAGAGCAAAAAAACACATGTACATATTGTACGATCAGCAGCGACCCTCCCCGTTTATCGGTGAATTTCTTTTGAAACTTGAAATAGGCTCCTATCTTTGTCCAAAATGTCTTGAAGGTAAAATAACTGCGGTAAAAGAAGGAATGTCTAATAATGGCGTATATTATCGGTCTTTCTGTTGTAGCAATCGTGAAGCTGGTTGTGATTTCTTTGAAACCAGATTTGGAGATTTAACACCGCCCGGAACCCTAATTACAGAGAAATTAACGGCTCAGGATATAGAACGTATGCGTGAGAACCGTCGGCGGGCGAAAAAAAGACTTGACATCATAACTGAACAGTCACATAGACAAGACAAAAACATAAACGATATAACCATCCCATTCAGGTTAAAACGCCATTAATCTCAACTGCAATATAAATTTTTATCTATCCAGGGCAAAACTTGCCGATATCGGCAAGTTTTGCTATTTTTGCAGTGGATTTTGAATCAAATTCTTGCCGATATGGAATATGTTTCTGTTAAAGATTGGGCGGAAAGCCAGGGTGTTTCGGAGCGGACAGCCCGAAACTACTGTGCGCAAGGCAAAATAGACGGTGCTTACATAGTCGGAAAGACCTGGAACATTCCCGCGGATGCACCACTCCCGAAGCGCAAGAAAAAATCCTCGCTATCACCGCTTTTGTCCACATTAAGAGAACAAAAGGCGAGTAAAACGAAAGGCGGAATTTACCATCGCATACAGATTGACCTCACCTATAACTCAAATCATATCGAAGGTAGCAAGCTGAGCCATGACCAGACTCGCTATATATTCGAAACAAACACAATCGGTATTACCGACAAGTCTGTTAATGTCGACGACATTATCGAAACCACCAATCATTTCCGCGCAATCGATTATATAATTGACCAGACAGATGGCAAACTCACCGAAGCTTATATCAAACATCTTCATTTCCTGCTCAAATCAGGCACATCCGACGAGCGTAAGGACTGGTTCAAGGTTGGAGATTATAAGAAACTCCCTAATGAAGTCGGTGGAAATGACACTGTGAAACCCGAAAACGTCCACAAAGAGATTAAGGCTCTTCTGAATGAATACAACGGTCTGAAACGCCCCTCATTTGAAGATATTATCGATTTTCATCAACGTTTTGAATCAATACATCCATTTCAGGACGGCAACGGACGTGTGGGCAGGCTGATAATGTTTCGCGAATGTCTTCGTTTTGGCTACGTTCCGTTCATCATATCAGATGAATTGAAGATGTTCTATTATAATGGTCTGCGCAACTGGCGACAAATCAAAGGTTATCTGCTCGACACATGTCTGTCAGCCCAAGACAGCTTCAAAATCCTGCTTGACAAATTCAGAATAAAATACAAAGATTGACCGCTAAGATGTTATGCCGACCAATTCTTGCCGATAACAATAGAAAATCCTCGGTCGCGGGCATTATTGAATCATCTTATCTATTTTTAGCATTGGTTTATTGTGGAATAAGAAAATTTATTATTAATTTTGTGTGTTCAAAACTCCATCCGTAAAATAGAGTCTGACATCTAACGACATAACTAAATTTAACCCAAATATTTTTTTAATTACAACTATGACAAAAATTGGTATTAATGGTTTTGGCCGCATCGGACGTTTCGTATTCCGTGCTTCAACCAAACGCGACGACATCGAAGTAGTTGCCATCAACGACCTTCTTCCCGTTGACTACATGGCTTACATGCTCAAGTATGACACAATGCACGGTCACTTCGACGGCACTGTTGACTACGACCTCGAAAAGAGCCTTCTCATCGTAAACGGCAAACCCATCCGCGTGACTGCATGCCGCGACCCGAAAGAAATCGGCTGGGGCGAAGTTGGTGCAGAATACGTTGTTGAATCAACCGGTCTCTTCCTTACCAAAGAAAAAGCTCAGGCTCACATCGAAGCCGGCGCTAAATATGTGGTTATGTCTGCTCCCTCTAAGGACGACACCCCCATGTTCGTTTGCGGCGTGAACGACCACACTTATGTTAAGGGCACTCAGTTCGTTTCTAACGCTTCTTGCACTACCAACTGTCTCGCTCCCATCGCTAAAGTCCTCAACGACAAATTCGGCATCGTGACCGGTCTTATGACTACCGTTCACTCTACAACCGCTACTCAGAAAACTGTCGACGGTCCTTCTATGAAAGACTGGCGCGGCGGTCGTGCTGCTTCCGGCAACATCATCCCCTCTTCAACCGGTGCTGCTAAGGCTGTAGGTAAAGTTATCCCCGAACTCAACGGCAAACTTACCGGTATCTCTATGCGCGTCCCCACTCTCGACGTTTCTGTTGTCGACCTCACCGTCAACCTCGCTAAACCCGCTTCTAAAGAAGCCATCTGCGCTGCTATGAAAGAAGCTGCTGAAGGCGAACTCAAAGGCGTGCTCGGCTACACTGAAGACGCTGTCGTTTCAAGCGACTTCCTCGGCGACCCCCGCACTTCTATCTTCGACGCTAACGCTGGTGTTTATTTGACTGACAACTTCGTTAAGGTCGTTTCTTGGTACGACAACGAAATCGGCTACTCTAACAAAGTGCTCGACCTCATCGCCCGTATGGTTAAAATCAACGGCTAATAAGCCCATCCCTAACCCTACATAAACCCGAAAGGGCTTGCATCATAATGCGATGCAAGCCCTTTCACTTTTTATCGACCCACTCCGAAATCTCGCGCTTCGACAGCCCATAAGCGACTGTTTTCGGCGGGTTCTTGCAATATGAGCAGAACGGCACGGCGTGGTCGCGCAGTCGTTTAATCTGGGCGGCGCTCCGGACATCGCCGACCGCGATGCGGTCGCCCCGTCGATGCTCGAACTTCGTTTCGCCCGTGCGGTTTAGATGCTTTATGCACGCGCTTATCGAACACGGATAGACATAGCCGTCAACCACACTGACACATCCGCGGTTATAGCACTTGAAGTGCGACACATATTTATTCTGTCTCCCCTCCGGGTCAAGGGCGAAACGGAAGAAAGTGTCTGCCTGCCTGCGGTCGCCGAACACACGCACTTCGACACCCTCCTGCGCGCACAGAGACTCGACCGCATCATAATCAAACTTCACGGGATAGCGGGTGATGGCGATTATCGCCTTATTGCGGCGCGCCGACTCCCAGAAACCGTCATCCATCCGTCCTAAAATCAGACCGTTGGTGAATACATAAAGCCGCTGAGACGGAAAAGACCCGCGCAAAGCGTCCATCGCCTCATCCAACTGAGGGTAGAGAAGCGTTTCACCCCCAATCAGATAGACATCCTCGACCTCACTGCCGCAGACCGCCCCGAGATGAGCCATGTCGCGCTTGAGTTCGTCAATCGCCACAAATTCCTTACGCGCGAGCGGCGAATAATGCGTGCACCCCCTACAATTGAGATTACAATAGTCCGTTACGATAAATTCCAGATGCAAAGGCTCCTTCTTTAGCTCTTTCCACCGCCTTACCGCCCTTGATATTTTATTTACCACACCCATAGCTGTCATGTTCTTATATGACAAAGTTAAACGATTTCACTTAATAAACCAAAATCATGACTCTTTCATCCTGTTTTACGATAATTTACGCTTAAATTTTCAGAGTTTAACCGTCAAATCCTTGCCGGGTCACGAAAAATTTGTAACTTTGCACCGGGTAAGTCCTACACGACCAGCTCCCTCAGAATCCCCCAGGTCTTGACCGAAGCAAGGGTATGAGGTTGTAGCGGTGCGATGTAGTCAGCTTACCCTTTTTTATTTCCCTTTCGACAATTCGGTCTGTTAACGGGATTTTTTATTAAATTTGCGGTGTAATATGGACAGTGCTGACAATATATCCTCTGCCGACAACCTTGCGATATATATCCGCAAGGGCGGAATTGACACGATAACCGGCAACTCTTCTCGCCGTAATTTCGCGTCATGCATCGTCGATGAGTCAATCACTCAGCCCGAAAGGATTCTCGAAGAAGCCGTCTATGCCAACCCCTGGTTGTTAGGTGACTTCGCCCGCACCGACATCATCGCCGACGCTGTCCGTTTTGCCCTGTGTCCGGCTGCTGTCGCCGATAGCGGGCTGCTTATAGCCGGCACGGCAAAAAGACTATGGCATGACTGCGACACCGACAGCCTTACTGTCGAGAAATGCAGTCTCGCCACAGCGGCAATCACGGCATTCGACCGCTCGCTGAGCGGATTTGTCAGCCGCACGTTTCCCCGAGCCGTGCTTCACCACCGTCTCACATCGCTGATTGACTTCTTCGCATCGCTCAGCCGACCGGTTAATAAAATCAAACTTTACGTCCACTTCGCTGGTGATTCACACGTCGACCTGATTGCATTCTCGGCTGCCGGCATTATGATGGCAAACAGTTTCGACTGCTCCGAAAGCGCCGACTCATTATATTTCATAATGGCGGCGGTCAAAGACATGGGTTTCGACCCCCTCGATGACGAACTCGTAATCTGCGGCAATCACGCGCGTTGCGAGCAACTGACCGAGACCCTGCGCCGCTACCTCAACTCGGTGATGCCTCTGCTGTTGCCGGCTCCGGAAAATGAAATGCCTGCCGAACTTTTATTCTATCTTAAAGACTATCGCCAATGAGAATAATCAGAGGAAAATACGGACGTCGCCGTTTCGACGTCCCGACCAACATAACCGCCCGCCCGACGACCGACTTCGCCCGTGAAAACATCTTCAACGTCCTCGAAAACTATGTCGACTTCGAAGGACTGTCGGCTCTCGACCTTTTCGCCGGCACAGGCGCGATAACCTTCGAATTTCTTTCGCGCGAGTGCGCCGACGTCACTGCGGTCGAAAAATCCGCCACCCAATATAATTTCATCCGCAAAGTCGCTCAGCAGCTCAACGTCCACAACCTCACCCTCATAAAAGGCGATGCCCTGAAGTTTATCGACACATGCATCAAGAAATTCGATGTCATTTTCGCCGACCCTCCTTACGACATGCCCGACTTTGCCTCCGTGCCCGAACGCGTGCTATCGTCTCAGATGCTCAAACCCGGCACCGTGTTCATTATCGAACACAACAAACACCACGACTTCAGCCGGCTGCCCCACTTCGAAGAACACCGCGCCTACGGCTCGGTCAATTTCTCGATTTTCCGCATTCCCGAATAGCCGCCACTGTCGGTATCAGCTGAACTTTTTATAAATCAGAGCGTTTCTTCTGTATAGACAAACGATTTATTTACTTTTTTTAAGCTCGGATTTATGAAGAAATTTTTATTAATGCTCGGTCTGGTATTGGGAATATCGACTGTAGCTTCAGCGAAAGATACATACGCTCACGATGATTCAGTGCTGCCCGAAGCCGCACGCACAACCATCGCCAACAACTTCAAGTCGAAAGTCAGCGTAGTCAAAATAGAGAAAGATTTCGGACGCATCAGCGAATATGAAGTCATCCTTACCGACGGCACCGAAATCAGTTTTGACAAGAACGGTAATTGGGAAAATGTCGAGACAAACAAGTCAAAAGCCGTTCCCTCGGGCTTTATTCCCAAAGCAATCAGCGATTATGTCGCTAAAAATCAACCCGGCGCACGCATTGTCGGCATTGACAAAGAACGCAGCGGCTACGAAATTGAACTCTCAAACGGCGTCGACATCAAATTCAACAAAGACGGTCAGTTCATCCGCTACGACCGCTGACAATCCGTTGATTATAAACCAAAACAGAGACCGCCCCTACGTAAGGAGCGGTCTTTTGCCATATATAATCAATACTTGAACGAGCTTCCCCCGAGGAATTCACGGATAACGCTCGTCGACGGTACGCTTGCAATCGATATCGACTGGAAATAGCTCAGGAATTTGCGCAGACGATATGCCTCGGCATACTCCGCCACGTCGTTTGGCACGCGGCGCAACAGTTCCTCGCCCTGGTCTTTCATCACGCCAAGTTCGAAGAGCAGCGAAGAATTGAACGTCGCGTCCGCATTCTCCTGATAAGGGAAAATCCATTTTTCCTCGCCGCGACGGACGCTCGCCCAGCGGCGGATTGTCTCTTCCGGACGTGTTCCGCGATATTTCGCGTCACGGATTATGCGACGCAGCAGGCGGTTGTCGGTCGTCGGCACCCAGTTGTGGTCGTCGATTGATATCGTAGTCAGAGCCGACACATAGATTCTGAATTTCATCTCGTCGGGTATATGCGCTGTCAGTTCGGGATTCAGACCGTGGATACCCTCGATGAGTAGCAGCGAACCTTCGTCGAGACGGATGCGGTCGCCGCGATACTGTCTCTGACCGAGTTCGAAATTATAATACGGCAGCTCGACTTCCTCTCCGCGAAGTATGGCATTGAGGTCGGCGTTAAACTGCGCGAGATCGAGTGCATAGAGCGACTCATAATCATAGTCGCCCGACTCGTCGCGCGGCGTATGTTCGCGGTTGATGAAATAATTGTCGAGCGATATCAGCTGCGGTTTCAGCAGATTGGTCATCAGCTGAACGCCCAGTCGCTTCGTCGTCGTTGTCTTGCCCGACGACGACGGCCCCGAGATAAGCACGATGCGCGCCCCTCCCTCGCGGTAACGGCGCGTGATTTCGTCGCTTATGCGCGAGATAGCCTTCTCGTGAAGTGCTTCCGAGAGATAAATTAGTTCGGGAGCCTTGCGATGCTCCACCGTTTTATTCAATCCTCCGACATTGCTCACACCAATAATACGGTCAAACGCCAGATAATCCGTGAACGCCTTATACATTTTCTCCTGCATCACGGGCGTAGGAGTTGACTCCGGATTTTTAGCATCTACTCCTAACAGCAGAAAACCCTCTTTATAAGGCAGCAGGTCAAACACTTCGAGATAGCCCGTCGACGGCGCCAGCGGTCCATAGTAACTGTCGCTGACACCGTCAAGTGTGTAATAAGTCGTGTAGAGTTCGCGGGTAGTTTCGAGAAGAGCCACTTTGTCGTCAAGACCCTGACGACGGAAAATCTCGATTACATCGCTCGTCAGACGCTCCTCCCTGACTATCGGCAGGTCGAGCTCCACCATACGGCGCATTTCAGCCTTCAGAGCCGAGATTATATCATCCGTGAGTGCAGCCACTCCGTGCAGACTGCAGTAATGACCGTTGGAAATCGAGTGTTCTATGCGGATTTTAGCTCCCGGGCATACCGCCACCACCGCCCTGTAGAGCAGCATACACAGCGACCGCACATAGACTCTCGTCCCCGACGGCGACCCGACCGGAAGAAACTCCACCTGACACGGATTATACACCTTGTACGACAGCGCATGATTGCGGTTATTGACGTGAGCGCATATCGGTCTGAACGCGAGCGAATCAGCCATTCTGCGGCTCACCGCCAGCAAATCCTCACCACCCTCGACCTCAATATAAGCGTCGACATTCTTACAATATATTTCCAATCGATTATCCATACAACCAATGATTTTATGCAAAGATACCAAAAAAATCAATAACCCCGCCCCTGCGCCTATCTCAGCTAAAATAGCTACCGCAGCTACCCACACAGCAAGCGTAGGGCTGCTCCCCGGCGTAGCCGCGAAACAATAATAGCCACATGCAAGCGCGGCAGAGCCGTGCGCAGCTTGTGGAATAGAATAGAAAAATCAAATCGGCATCGTAGATGTCGAACCTCACCTTCCCATTAGCCCAATTAGTCCCATTAGCCCAACCCTCCAAAAAAATTCCCTCTCCGCGCGCCTGCGCTATCCTTGCATGATGCCCTCGCAAGATGCCCGCAAGGGCATCCAAATTCATAACCGGGGACATTGAGCCGAAAGGCGAAATGCCCCCG
>CAMWNF010000024.1 GCA_947175535.1 uncultured Bacteroidales bacterium | reverse complement strand
CGAAACACGCAGACCGCGGTCTCGGGCTGATGCTGATATCAGACATTCTCCGCCGCCACAAGGCTTCATTCACCCTTTCAACCGGCACCGACCGCCTCACAAGACTGACAATAAAATTCTGCCAGTAGTCCGCCACTTATATAAATATGTCGGGGATTTGACTTGCAAAGATTGGAGAACTTCACTACTTTTGTAGATGTTATAAATCATGACGTTATTTCCAACCTGATTATGGACAGAATAAAAGTAAAAATCATCAATAAATCGGGCAACGCCCTGCCCTCGTACGAGACCCATTCGGCAGCCGGCATGGACGTGAGAGCATTCACTCATGAGCCCATCGTGGTGAAACCAATGCAGCGAGTTCTCGTTCCTACGGGTCTGCGCGTTCAGTTGCCTCAAGGCTATGAGATGCAGATTCGTCCGCGCAGTGGTCTCGCACTAAAACACGGCATCACTCTTGCCAACTCACCCGGCACTGTCGACGCTGACTATCGCGGAGAAATCGGTATAATCGTAATCAATCTGTCTGACCAGCCGTTCGTTATCAACGATGGAGACCGTATCTGCCAGATGGTAATAACTCAGTATAGTCACGTCCAGTGGGAAGAAGTCGAACGCATCGACGAAACCGTCCGCGGAGACGGAGCATTCGGCCATACAGGCATTGAATAAGACCAAGCCAAATCAGCCGATGCGCAAATTGCTTTTCATTATCATTGCTTTGGCTGTAGGCGGTGCAATTTGTGCGACCGCCCGCAAATCGATGTGGGACGACGACGCCCGTCGTCGTAAGGCGGCATATTTCTATCTTGAAGCCGTCGACGCTTTTCTCTCCGACAATTACAATCTTTATGGGCAACTGCTCGACAAAGCATATCGCCTTGACCCTGACGACCCGGAAATCCGCTCGCGGGTCGGAGAATGGATGATACTCACATCAGCCAACGATTCCGCCTCGATTGAAAACGGTTTCGCGATGATGTTTGATGCCTACAGTAAAAATCCTTCGGATTATTTCGAGGGAATGCAGCTGGTCAATCTCACATCTAATTACCGCCGATGGGCAGACAACCTCAGAGCTGCGGAGATGCTCTCGGAGCAGTTCCCGTCGCGCAACGAAGTTACACTCCAACTCGGACGCAGCTATCTCGTCAGAGCACTCATGGGTGATACGTCATATGTCAGCAAGGCAATAAAGATTTTTTCAGACCTCGAACAACGGGTAGGTAAAAGCGCCCACATATCTGACCTCAAAATCAGAGCCTACGCCGTCAATCATGACACGACTGCTATTATCCGCGAACTCGGAGTGCTTAACGCCGCTTCACCTGCTGACCCATACACGGCACTCGCCATCGGTCAAGTGTTCAATTCTCTGGCTTTGCCCGATTCAGCTCTACACTACCTCACGCGGGCTTGCGAACTCGACTCGACCAACGGCAGCGCGATACTGATGCGTGCACAGTTCTTTCAAGAGCAGGGCGACAGCGCCACTTTCGAAGAGGAAGCTCTCCGCGCAATCAAAAGTCCTGACCTCGAATTCGATGCTAAAGCCAAGTTCGTGATAAACTACATAAATATTCATGGTGAAGATTCGGTAAACGCAGCACGTATCGACAACATGTTTGAAAATCTTCTTGACGCACATTCCGGAGAACCTGAAGTCTATCGTCTATATGCCGAATATCTCGCCCACATTGACAAACCGCTGCAAGCCGCCGACCAGATGAGCTATGTTGTATCACTTGACCCGTCAGAACGAAACAACTGGTTGTTCCTTGCGCAGGCATATGTCACGGCAGAGGAATATGGTAAAGCTGCAGATGCTCTTGAAAGTGCTTCTAAACTATTTCCCAACGAACTTGCATTCACACGAGCGGAGGCAGTCTACCGTTCTTTGGCAGGCGACACCGAACGCGCTATAGAAATACTTGAGGCATATCCTGATTCGACTATCAGCGACCCTGACGAACTGTCGCATTTCAAATCATTGCTCGGCGACTTCTATTATCAGAAACACCGTCGCGACGATGCTTTCGCCGCTTATGAAGACGCATTGAAAGCCAATCCGTTCAACTATATGGCTATGAACAACGTGGCTTATTACTACGCGGAGACAGACACCCTTCTTGACCAGGCTGAGGACTATGCGCGCCGCGTAGTCCGTCATGAACCGGACAATACGACCTATCTTGACACCTATGCATGGGTTCTCTTCAAAAAAGGCAATTTCGAAGGTGCGAAAGAACAGATTGACAGAACTATAAGTCTGACTGAATTGGATAATTCGATGGACTCTATTGACTCCGCGTTTGAATCAATTGAGCAGAGCGAAATAAAACTGACCGAAGAACAAGTCGCTGAAGATACAACGGAAATCGCTGAAGCGGCAGAAGAAATTGAGCAGGAACTCGTGGGCTCTGCAGATTTATATGACCATGCAGGCGACATCTACTACCGATGCGGCGATGTCGTCAAAGCGGTAGACTACTGGAAGAAAGCACTTGAACGCAAGCCCGATGAGCCGGATATCATCAAGAAAAAAATAAAATATCGAAAAATAATCGACAAGAATGCTCCGTAAAGCGATATTCATATTTTCGACACTCTGCGCCATTACGTTCGCATCATTGCTGAGCGGTTGCCGTTCATCTAAAGCCGTCACAGCACCCTCGACGGCAGAAAATCATGTGAAGCAATATCCCAATACGCCCGAAGGCAAACTTCAGGAACTATTGGATTCATACAAAGAATGGAGCGACGTTTCCATGTCGGTGAAATGTAATCTACGCACTCCTAAAAGCATGAGTGTGTCGGGAAAGGCGACTATGATACGCGGCAATGAAATAAAGTTGTCGTTGAGAATGTTCGGGTTCGAGGTGGCAGGTCTATACGCCGACCGTGACAGTATATATGTCTACGAGAAGCTCAACCATACAATGATTGCAGAATCCATGTCAAGAGTAAGCGCCGCGACAGGGCTCGACCTGAACGGGATGCAGGATTTACTTCTCGGCCATATCACAAATCCGGATAATCACACCAATATCCTTTCAGGATTCAAGTCAAAGGTGTCAGACGATGCAATGACACTGACTATGAAAAAGAAAAATTACGACATGGTTTATACACTGTCACTTCTAAACGGCGCGGTTCTCAAATCGCTTGATGTCACAGCCTCGGGCAAAGGGTCGGCAGTGTGCAGATATGCCCCTGCTCTAATCACGCCTGCCGGACCGGTAAGTACATCAGCAGACCTGACTGTGAAATTCGGGCAACATACACTTGAAGCCTCACTGAACTGGTCGCTCGAGAGTGCTTCATGGAACAAAGGCATCGCTACTGGCGACAACATACCCAAGGGGTACCGACGCATAACGACAGATCAACTTCTTAAAGCACTCGGCGCATTTTAACCCAACACCCTACTCCATCCCCGCAATGCAAAGACTAATTATACTGCTGATAACTTGTCTGACAATGGCGTTCACAGCCATCGAAGCTGATGGCGCAACGCCAAAGCGCAACGCCCAAAGCGTCAAGAAAGAGCGTAGCGCAACTGCCGGAGAGGTCGAACGCACCAGAAAGGAAATCAAAAAGAACACTGCCGAGACCCACCGCATGCTCAATAAACTTTCATCACTGACAGCCGAAGCCGAACGCAGTGAAAAAGCCATCGCAGGCATTAACCGTGAGATAGCAGCCCTCGACTCCCAGATTATTGTCCTTGACGACACAATATCGAAGATGGAGAAGAATCTGTCAGCACTGCGTACGGCTTACGCAGAAAACCTCAGAGCAATGAGGGCACGCCGTCAGCAGATGAGCACACTTGCCTTGATATTTTCAGCAAGCAATTTCACTGAAGCATACCGTCGCTATCGCTATATGCAACAGTTTGATATCTGGCAGAAAAACAAAACAGAGCAAATCAGCAAACTGTCCTCTGAAATCGCAGGCAGACGCGACACCGTAAAGACAGCGCGTAATCAGCAGAATGCTAACCTACTTAAACTCACCGAGGAAAACTCACGGCTAAAGGCTACACGGTTAGAGACAGAAGGCGTGGTCAAAAATCTCAAGAAACAAGGCTCAACCCTGCAGAAAGCCCTTTCGGAGAAACAGCAACAGTTGAAAAAGCTCGATCAGGAACTCGACCGCATTATAGCTGAAGAAGCAAGGATAGCCGAAGAGAAACGGCGGGCTGAAGAAAAACGACTCGCTGAAGAAGCCAAGAGGAAAGCAGAGGAAAAACGACGTGCCGATGAAGCGAAAAATAAAGCGGAAGGTAAAGCCGAAACGGCAACAAACGACATCAAACCACAACCACCGCAAAAAAACGTCGAGAGTCCTAAACTCGACAAGAAACAACCTTCAGCCACTGAGAATATAGTCCTCACAGGTTCCTTCGAATCAAACAAAGGCAAAATGCCATTCCCTGTCGCAGGACGCCATTCGATAGTGAGTCATTTCGGTCTGAACAGCCATCCGGATGTCTCCACAGTGCAAGTGAACAACAGCGGTATAGACATAGAGACCTCTCCCGGCACGACTGCACGCGCTGTATTCGATGGCGAAGTGTCATCGGTGTTCCACGTAAGCGGATACCAGAATGTCGTAATGCTCCGTCACGGGAATTACCTGACAGTCTATGCCGGCATCGACAAACTCTCTGTCAAAAAAGGTGACAAGGTAAAGGCTGGCACAACCTTAGGGACTGTATACTCAGACCCCGACGACAGCAACCGAACAGTTCTCCACTTTGAGGTGCGCCGCGAACGTGCGAAGCTCAATCCCGAAGACTGGGTTAAATAATTGTCATTTTATCTATGGCGCAACGCAGTCACTCAACACTAACCGAACGTGTGATTAAAGCTGTCGCCCTACTGGGATCGGCGCAGGCTGCCAATATACTGTGCTCCGTCATCCGAGTGAAGTTCATAGCCTTATGGCTTGGTCCAATAGGCACAGGATTAAACACCATCCTCATCAACGGCGCATCGATGATATCGACGGCGACTCAACTTAATCTGCGTGACAGTGCCGTGCGAGACCTGGCTCTTCCGGCACATGAGGAAACAGCCAATCTCAAGACGGCAGTTGTGCGTCGATGGGCACTCCTTTTGGGCGCAATCGGAGCAATTGCCATGATTTTACTTTCGCCTGCGTTAAGCGCGTCGGCATACAGCGGTTCTCTTGACTATACACTTTATTTTGCAGGGCTGGCTCCTTTTGTTTTTTTCAGTTCTTACTCCGCAGGAGAATTCGCCGTAATGCAAGCGCGCGACAGGATGAAAAAAATCGCTCATTCCAATCTTACCGCTGCTATAGCTGCAACATTGATAAGCATTCCGTTACTTTATTTTTTAAGACTGAAGTCAATTGTTCTCGTAATCAACATTTATGCCATTGCGGTGGCAGTGTGTGCTTTTTGCTGGCGCGAACGCAATATCCCGACGCCTGAGAAGAAATTGGGAATCCGGACTCTGTGGCGTGAGGGAAAAAGTTTCCTTAAACTGGGAGCAGCGATTTCTATGTCTGTACTTCTCACTGCTCTCATGAACTATATTCTGGCTGCATATATCAATAGTTACGGCGGAGAAGCCGACCTCGGCATATATCAGTCGGGTTTTACACTGGTAAACAGCTATGTCGGCATAATATTCTCCGCGATAGCCGTGGAGTACTATCCGAGATTGACCCGTTACGTCGACAGACCGCACGTTGCCCGCACTATCATGACACACGAAATGCTCCTGATACTGCGCCTGGTGACACCCGTTGCCGTCATATTCATCGCTTGTTCAAATTTCATCGTGTGGATACTGTATTCCTCTCAATATGAAGGAGTCGTGCCATTCGTGACTTTTGCCATCGTGGGCGCAATTTTCCGCGGAGTGTCGTTGTGCTATGCTTACCGCATACTTGCCGCAGGTGACTCAAAGGCATTTATTATCACTGAAACGCTCAGTGTCATTTTCGGATTAACCGTCAGCATCATAGGCTACCGCTTAGCTTCTTATCTCGGCTTGGGTATAGCATATCTGTTATGGTATATATTTTATACCGCATTGACCGCGATTGTCTGCCGTTTACGTTATAACGTCCTCCTACCGTTAAAGACATGGGGAAATGTTATTTTAAGTGCGGCGATTTGTGGCGTAGCAATTTTGCTATGGTATTATGTGGCATGGTGGTTGCCACTTCTGACAATTCTACCCTTTATCCTGCTTCTCATGTCAGTCTCAATGAAGAGACATAAACGTCAGAACGCGTAGGGATAATCGACTTGCCAGAGGAAAAGCGCGTGAGCGGGCATCGACGTGCCGGCGGCGCAACGGTCTTTACGCTCAATTATTTTCATAACATCATCAGGAGCGAGTTTCCCGCGACCGACATCAACCAACGTCCCGACAACCGCACGGACCATATTACGCAGGAAACGGTCTGCAGTAATCACAAAACGCCAGTTATCAGCATCGATACGCTCCCAACGGGCTTCACGCAAATCACAGATGTTTGTGCGTGTGTCGGTATGAAGTTTTGAAAATGATGTGAAATCACGTCTGCCAATCATCATGGCAGCGGCAGCATTCATCGCGTCAAAATCAAGCTCCGGCGAAGCAAACCAGGAAAGGTCATGAGTGAACGGCGATTTACGTGTATGGGCATAATAATGATATGTGCGGCTGACGGCATCGAAGCGGGCATGTGCCTCCGGAGCTACCGGGTGTAGACCGTAAATGGCGATATCACGACCGACCATAGCGTTAAGTGCTGCGACAAGCCGATGACAATCAGATGGCTCTATGTCAAGGTCAAGATGAGCTATCATCATGCGGGCATTTACTCCTGCGTCCGTACGCCCCGCTCCGACAATCTGAACCGGGCGGCGGCAATAACGGCTCAAAGCATCTTCAATCACTGACTGGACGCTGACCGCGTTGGGCTGGGATTGCCATCCGTGAAAAGCCGCGCCTTTATAGGCGAGATGCATGAAATAGCGTCGCACAGCCCGATATCAGTCTTTTTCGAGATAAGTGTAGCCGTACAGACCGGAACGATATGTACTCAGGAAGTCGCGACCTTCTTCGGGTGAAATCTTGCCGGCTTTCATTGAAGCGGTTACCCATGTCTCGACGTTACGGGCAAGCTTCTTGGGATTATATTGTACATAATCGAGAACTTCCGCCACAGTCTCTCCGTCCATGACCTGATCAATTTCGTAGTGGTCTTTATACACATTAATGTGCACGGCGTTCGTGTCTCCGAAAAGATTGTGCATGTCTCCGAGTATTTCCTGATATGCACCGACAAGGAATACTCCTATATAATAAGACTCACCCTGACGCAGGGGATGGACAGGCAACGACGGCGAAAGACCTGCCGCGGTGATGAAATTTGAAATCTTACCGTCGGAGTCGCATGTCATATCCTGAATTGTACATGTCCGTGTCGGCTTTTCATCCAGACGGGCGATGGGTATAATGGGAAAGACCTGATCTATTGCCCAAGAGTCGGGAAGCGACTGGAACAAGGAGAAATTGCAGAAATATTTATCGGGCAACATTCTGGCAACTTTGCGGAGTTCTTCGGGCGCATGCTTCATCGTGGAAGATATATCACCAACCTCACGCGCTATTGACCAGAAAAGTTTTTCAATCTGCGCGCGTGTCTTGAGGTCAAGCATGCCGAGGCTGAACATGTCGAGAGCCTCTTCCCTTATCTGCAAAGCATCGTGCCAGCTTTCGAATATACCCTGTTGGTCAAGACGATCCCAGATTTCGTAAAGTTCGCGAGCGAGTTCATGTGCACCAGGCTCAAGTTCCTCCGCATCTTTCCATTCCGGCAAGTGGGTTGTTTCGAGGGCTTCGAATATAAGTATCGAGTGGTGAGCAGATAACGAACGACCGCTCTCCGTAATGATATTAGGATGAGGCAGATTATTCTTTGTGCAGACATCGACCAAGGCAGAAATCGCATCGTTGGCATATTCCTGAATCGAATAGTTCATCGAGCTTTCGCTGGCGCTACTGCGAGTTCCGTCATAGTCGACGCCGAGACCGCCGCCTATATCTATAAATTCGATGCCGAAGCCCATCTTCTGCAACTGAACATAGAACTGCGTAGCCTCACGGAGAGCATTTTTGATACGACGTATCTTTGTAATCTGACTTCCGATATGAAAATGAATAAGTTTCAGGCAATCGGTCAGTTCGCGGCGATTAAGTATATCAAGCGCTTCGAGCAGTTCGGAAGAGTCGAGTCCGAATTTCGATTGGTCGCCCCCGCTCTCTTCCCATTTTCCGGAACCGGAACTTGAAAGTTTGATTCGTATGCCTATATTCGGACGTATCTTAAGACGCTTCGATATGTCGGCGATAAGACGGAGTTCATTCAGTTTCTCAACCACAAGATATATACGGCGACCCATCTTCTGAGCTAAAAGGGCAAGTTCGATGTAGCTTTCGTCCTTATAGCCGTTGCAGATAACGAGTGCATTCTCAGCGATGTTGGTAGCAAGAACGGCATGAAGTTCGGGTTTAGAGCCAGCTTCAAGCCCGATATTGAACTTCTTGCCATAGCTGACTATTTCTTCGACCACCTCGCGGATTTGATTCACCTTAATCGGATAAATCATGTAATTGTTCGCTTTGTAGTCATACTGTTTCGATGCCTGAGCGAAACACTTCGAAATTTTTTCGATGCGCGTGTCGAGAATATCAGGGAAACGGAGAAGCACGGGAGCCGTAATGTCGCGGACCTGAAGTTCATCCATAACATCTTTCAGGTCTACGGCAGCATAACCGGGTCGGGGAGTCACTGTCACATGACCCTTACTGTTGATAGTAAAATAGTTGAGACCCCAGCCGTTGATATTATATAATTCCGCGCTGTCCTCAATTTTCCATCTTCTCATTCGTCAAAATCTATTCAAAGTCGGTTAAAACAAAATATCGTCTGAAAGCGGCACAAACAATCCCTGCCACCGCCTCGGACTGACAAAATTAATGATTATTCCAATAAAATATAACTTAGCCTGAAGTTTTTTGAATTATTAAGTGAATTTCATCGCTGATGCGTCCGACTCAGAGCTAAAAAATCGCTATATTTGCACCAGATTATTACTCTACACGTAAATAATATAAACAACTCATATCCTAAACCAATTCATCGCAAAGTCATGAACCGTAAACTTTGTTTTATCGCCATCCTCGGAGCAGCAGTCGCTTTGTCGTCATGCAGCAAGAAGATTGGTCAGTTCAAATCAGATTATTTCAGTGTAAACCCCAATCCGCTCGAAGTAGTAGGTGAAAAAGTGCCTGCAACTGTCACCGGTCGTGTTCCTCAGAAATTCTTTGTAAAGAATGCCGAAGTAACCGTAACTCCCTATCTTGTGTTCAACGGCACAGAAGTAGCTTCGCAGCCCTACCGTTTCCAGGGTGAAAAAGTGCGTGGCAACAATCCTGTCGTATCATATGAAAACGGCGGCACCGTGACTATCCCCGTAAGTTATGGTTTCGAACCCGCAATGGCTCAGAGCGAACTCGAACTTGCATTCACTGTTAATCAGGGTAAAAAGCAATATGTACTTCCTCGCGTGAAAGTCGCTAATGGCGTAATCGCAACTGCAGCTCTCGCAAGCGCAGCATCAGTGGAGCCGGCTATCGCTCCCGACAAATTCCAGCGCATTATCAACGAAAAATATTCGGCTGATATCATGTTCCTTATCAATCAGGCAAATATCCGCGCCGGCGAACTCAAGACCGATGCGATGGAAGAACTGAATAAGGAAATCCGTTCAACTGCATCCGCTCCCAACCGCGAGCTTAAAGAAATCAATATCAATTCTTATGCTTCGCCCGACGGCTCGATGGAATTCAACGAAAAGCTTGCTCTCCAGCGCGAAATCAATACAACAGACTATGTCAACTCTCAGCTGAAGAAAGACAAAATCACCGAGTTCGGCGACCTTACCGCCAACTTCACCGCTGAAGACTGGGTTGGTTTCCAGGAACTCGTATCAAAGAGCAATATTCAGGATAAAGACCTTATCCTCAGTGTGCTCTCAATGTACAAAGACCCCCAGCAACGTGAACGCGAAATCCGTAACCTCGCAAACGTTTTCGAACAGCTCGCAGATCAAATCCTGCCGCAACTCCGCTACTCACGTATCACAGCTTCTATCGACGTAATCGGTAAGAGCGACGCTGAAATCCAGGCTCTCTATAAATCGAATCCCAAAGCACTCTCGATTGACGAAATCCTTTACTGCGCTACTCTCACCGACAACAACGACGAACGCATGGCAATCTACGATACCGCAGCACGTATCTACCCCAATGACTACCGTACATGGAACAACCTCGGTGTGACACAGTACATCGTCGGCGATTATGACGCAGCTAAGGCTAACTTCCAGAAGGCTCTTTCTCTGAACCCCAACGGCGCAGACCCCAAGATGAACCTCGGTCTTCTCTGTGTCCTCGACAAGAATCTCACAAAAGCTAACGAATACTTCGGTGGCGCAGCAGGTGCAAACGGTCTTAACGACGCTCTCGGCATCTATTACCTCAAAATGGGAGACAATGCAGCCGCAGTCCGTGCATTCGGCAACAGCAAGACAAACAACGCCGCTCTCGCTCAAATCCTCACCAAGGACTACAGCAAGGCTAAATCAACTCTCGCTGCTATCAACCGTCCGAACGCCACAACTTACTACCTGATGGCAATTCTCGGAGCACGCACCAACAACGAGTCAATGCTCACAACCAATCTCCGTCAGGCTGTGCGTCTTGACAAGGACATGGCAAAACTCGCTGCCGAAGACCTCGAATTCGCCAACTTCAATCTCTCGAAAGCTCTTAAATAATCCGGGCTTACAGAAATATCGAATTCGACCCCGGGCTGACACAAATTTGTGCATGCCCGGGGTCGTGTCTATCTGAAGATATTATACAAGTTATCCGGACAATCATATAAACATAAACAGCAACGGTCTTAGTTATGGCTAACACGGTTACAAGCACTCCAAATGCAGTTATTATCGAACGCCTGGACAGCCTTTTTTCTGAACGTTATTCGCCTTCAGACAAAGCTGCCCCCGGCGGAGCCATAATAATAAGTTCGGGAGACAATCCAATCTACGAAGCATACTTCGGAGTTGCAGATATGAACAGTCGTGTCCCCATCGGTCCGGAAACGACCTTCAATATCGCATCAGTATCGAAACAGTTCACAGTCGTAGGTCTTCTTCAGCTTGCCGCAAAAGGTCTCGTCGACATCAATGCTCCGCTTAGCGAATGGTTCGGGAAAGAATATCCTCAGCAATTCTGGCACACGGTGACGCCGGCACATATCGCCTCCCAGTCATCGGGCATCCCTGACTCGCGTGACAGAAGCAACCGCGAGGCATGTATTTTTGCGACCGACCAATCTTCCGAAGTCTACTTCCCGAAAATCGAAAGTCTGCGTTTCAAGCCCGGAACGACATATGACTATGTCAACCCGACATTCATTCTTTTAAGTAAAATAATAGAGCGCATATCCGGTAAGGAATTTACCGTCTATCAGCAGGAAAACATATTTGATAGAGCCGGAATGAATGACAGCTATTATTTTTCGCCGGACAGGACGCCCCTTAACCAATCACACGCATATCGTCCAGACAGCAATTCGCCTGACGGATGGTCGAAATATGATTATGGCGAAGAGACATTTTTTGCAACACGTCCTGACGGGGGTATTTATTCTACCGCACGCGACATAGTCAGATGGGAAACAGCCTTGCGTAACGGCTTAATATTACCTAAAGAATGGTTGGACGAAGCTTACAGACCACATACCGACGTAAGTTCAAGCCAATGGTGTGATTACCAGCGGAGACCTTACACATCTTACGCTCTCGGTTGGTTTGTAGAAGAAAAGCCGGGACAACCGGTAAAAGTATTTCACACGGGCGACAACGGAGGATACCAGACTTATGTTGCGAAATATCCCTCATGCGACCTGTCTGTCATAGTCCTCGAAAACCGTCATGACCGTCCGCGTCGCGAAATGGCTGAAAAAATAGAACAAATATTACTCGAAGAAAAACTGCTGAAATGAAATTTGAATTTGCCCCGATTATAAAAGAAAAAGCTCCCGGCTATAAACTGATTGCCGTAGAAGCCGACGTGGTGTCACCCGAAACCGATGATGAGCTTTGGCGTGAGATAACGTCATTTGCCGAGAGTTACCGGGCTTGCCACGAAATGGCAGATGTTAACAAACGTCCCGGCATTGCAGGAACCAGGGAAGCATACAAAGCTTTCGGCAAAGAGCCTAACCGCTACCGTCCGTCGACTGAAGCTCTATGCCGCCGTTTCGTCAAAGGTCTTGACCTTTACCGCTCGTTGGCGTTGATTGACCTTGTCAATCTGCTTTCTGTCTCGTGCGGGCACTCGATAGGAGGCTTCGACGCAGATAAAATCGATGGCGACACCTTGACACTCGGTGTCGGTCGGGAAGGAGAGCCATATCAGGCAATCGGACGCGGAGAACTCAACATAGCTTGCCTGCCGGTCTGGCGCGACGCTATCGGGGGAATAGGAACGCCGACATCTGACAACGAACGCACCAAAATCTCAGACAACACCCGACGTCTGCTACTGACCATCAACATATATCGTCAAGATATGGCTGATGAGGAGATAATGGCTCTGACGACCCGTTTACTCGAAAAATATGCCGATGCTAAAAATATAACATTCTCTGTCTATCGACCATGAAACATCTAAAATTCTTCGGTGATTCAATCAATACCCGACACATCGACGACGCTGTGCGCATACTTCGCGAAGGCGGAGTGGTCATATATCCGACAGACACAATGTATGCACTCGGCTGCGATGCGCTCAACAACAAGGCAATCGAACGTCTTTGCCGGCTGAAAGGTATTAATCCGGATAAACATCTGCTCTCAATCGTTTGTGCGTCATTGTCTCAGGCAGCAGAATATACAAAAATCGACAACCGCGCATTCCGCCTGTTGAAAGAATATCTGCCCGGACCGTTCACATTCATTCTGCCGGCAGCCAACTCCCTGCCTAAAGTGTTCAAAGGCAGAAAAAGTGTCGGCATACGAATACCTGACAATGAAATAGCACGCAATTTGGCTGAGACACTCGGCAATCCGGTCCTTTCGACCTCCGTTTCAATCGATATTGATGAAGATACAGTTTCGCCCGACTATCTTGCACTGACATATCAACATGATGCCGACCTGCTTATAGACGCCGGAGAGGGACGCTCCGAGCTTTCAACGATTGTCGATTGTCTCGACTCTTCTTCACCGGAAATTGTACGTCAAGGAGCAGGAACAATCGAATTATAAATCGACCTCGTATATATTATAAGCGACACCTCTACCGCCCATGCCGTTTTTCTGTCTCAGCAAACCTGCATTGAGATATCTGCCATGGTCTTCATTTGATGTTCCGAAATCAAAGTAACGGACACCTTGGCTCTCCTCACTTATCAAATGCCGGAAAAGCAAATTAAGCGCGCCACAGGCTTTCCCTTCCGGTGAAGCGGCAATATATTGAGCATGCATACATGTCGCTGTGCGATATACAACCGTTCCGGCTATAATAGTTCCATCAGCATTGCGCGCAACAAAAAGCTCAATGTTCTCAGGGAAGTTTGACACCAGTAATGAAATTTCCGCTAAAGTATGAACAGGTCGAGTGGAATATCTTTCAGCAAGAAGAGTTTCAAGTATCTGCCAAAATCCCGGATAATCATCACTTTTTTCGACCTTGACTCCCGACATTTCAGCACGACGCATGTTTCTGCGACTATTTACATTGAAATCAAGCGGATGCCTGAGGTCAATTACAGAAGACAGATTGCATTCAGTGAGTCTTGCTCCACAACGGAATAAAGCGTAGATATCTTCTTCGCATGGATAGACATGATATATATGCGGTATCGACTTATAACGCAATTTATTATATCCGGCATTACGATAATATGACAAAATCTCAGACATAATTTCAACGACTGAGACGCCATCCACACCATTGAATGGAAGAATCAGACCGCCATAAGTAAGACCGCCATGCGCAGAAATGGTTCTTTCATCATCCACACATGCTGCAAAGAGCGCAATCAGACGACGCTTGCTATCCGCCCCGGAGTATATCATCAGAGAATAATCCGCAAAACGGTCCGCATGATAATCCATATAAGCGCGCTGCAGCAGAAAAGTCGCATTACGGGATACCTTGACAAACTCATCCCACTGCTCGGCATTCCGCGGCATGTAAACCTCTATCGAATATACATTCTCCCGTATCATAGAGCAAAAATAAACAAAAAAGCGCAGCATGACAACACACTGCACCTTTTTCCATATAAATACTCTTTATTTAATACGTTAAAGCGGATATTCCTCGCGTGCGAACAGGACTGTCGACAAATAGCGGTCGCCGGTATCGGGTAGAAGGGCAACAATTGTCTTACCTTTGTTTTCTGGTTTGCGCGCCTCGCCTATAGCTGCCCATAAGGCAGCTCCGGATGACACGCCGGCAAGCACGCCTTCACATTGAGCGAGCAGACGGGCGCCCCGTATCGCATCATCATCCGTCACCTTTACAATACGGTCAACGACCGATGCGTTATAATTGCCTGGCACGAAACCCGCTCCGATACCCTGTATTTTATGCGGACCGGCATTTTCACCTGAGAGAACTGCCGAAGAAGCCGGTTCTACTGCAACCGCTTCGACCGACGGCTTATGGTGCTTTAGAGTTTCAGCAGTTCCACTGAGTGTACCGCCTGTGCCTACTCCTGCGACAAAAATATCGACTTCGCCGTCGGTATCACGCCATATTTCTTCGCCTGTCGTACGGCGATGCGCATCGGGATTAGCAGGATTTTCAAACTGCTGAAGTATGATAGTGCCGGGATTTTCAACCTTCAATGCTTCGGCTTTTGCAATAGCACCTTTCATGCCCTCATTGCCCGGAGTCAGAATCAGTTCCGCGCCATATGCTTTAAGAAGATTCTGACGCTCGACACTCATCGTGTCAGGCATAGTCAGTATGAGCTTATACCCTTTGACCGAAGCCACCCATGCAAGACCGATGCCGGTGTTACCGCTCGTCGGCTCTATAATCATACCTCCGGGGCGCAAATCACCCGACCGCTCAGCCGCTTCTATCATTGATAAAGCGACACGGTCCTTTACACTTCCGCCAGGATTGAATGATTCGAGTTTAACGAGAAGACGGGCGCCGAGACCTTCCGCCTCCATAATATTATTTACTTCAAGGAGCGGTGTAGCTCCGATAAGCTCTGTAAGGTTACTGTATATTTTTGCCATAATCGTTATAATTTTTCAAATTCCTAATCCGTCTGTAAAATTCGTTGCCACAGCCTTGCGCTGGAGTATGCGTGAACCGGGGGGGACACTGTTTGTGAGCCAGATATTGCCTCCGATAATCGAATCGTGACCGATGGTTATGCGACCGAGAACTGTCGCGTTAGAATAGATGGTGACATTGTCTTCGATTATCGGATGACGCGGCACATTGACCGGACGACCGTTACTGTCAAGCGAGAAGTTCTTTGCCCCGAGAGTAACGCCCTGATAAAGTGTGACATGATTACCAATCACACACGTCTCACCGATTACGACTCCTGTACCATGGTCAATGCTAAAATACTCACCTATCCGGGCACCGGGATGAATGTCTATTCCTGTGTCGGAGTGAGCGAGTTCGGTTATTATGCGCGGGATAACGGGCATGCCAAGTTTCAGAAGAGAATGAGCGACACGATAGTGAACCATCGCTTGAACCACAGGGTAACACAATATTATTTCTCCGAAATTCTCTACGGCAGGGTCGTTATTGAACATCGCCTCAACATCGGTGAGCAACAGACGCTTGATTTCCGGGAGAGTATCGATAAACTCAAGAGCCAACCGGTTGGCATCTGCCTCTGTGTCGCCCGCATCGATTGCCTCTTCGAAACGCAGACCGTTTTCAATCTCACGGCGCAGAATGGTGTAGAGTTTGTCTACTCCGACGCCGATATAGTGGGCGCGCGTGATGCAACTGTTACGACGGCGGTTGAAAAAATCAGGGAATATTATCGATTTTACGAGTGAAATGACTTCTCGCAGACAGTCGAGCGAAGGAAACGCGCCGGTGCCTGTGGGAACCATCCGGTCTTCGGCTGCCGATGATTTTGACAGCAGACCGATATTGCGGGAGAGTATTTCTTCGGCGAAATTCATGTGATATAAGTGGTGAATGTTAGTTATGAGTTAATATATAAGGACAGAGCCTTAGCTCGTCCCTATATATTATAATGTGTAACGCCGCAGATTGTTCAGTTCTGGTAATTGGCAAGAGACGAAGTGAGCCTGTCTCTTATTATTGCTCGCAGTTCAGGCGGCGAGACTACCGTAATCTTCGGACCGTAAGACAACAACTCGGCGACAAAGTCGTCAGTGATGCGCATACGGTAAGTGAAATGTGAGAAATCATCGTGCACCATCTCCTGTTGCGAGTGATGAAGCGGAAGCGCACGGAAATATTTAGCCTGACGTGGATCTGTCCGTATTACGATATCCTTAACCTCGCCGAGCGAAAAGATAATGCCGAACGAATCACGCGAATATGCCTCTGCATCGAACGTCGGGTCAGGGACAAAAGTCTCCGGTAACACTACGGGCGAGCTGATGCGGTCAAGCGCATAGGTCTTTATACGGTTTTCGGAAGTTACCCGCCCGGTCAGATACCAGCGCTGACGGAATATCTTCAGGAAGTAAGGCTCTACCGTTATGCCGCGTGTAGGCGTCGAGCGTGTATATGGGTGATAGTCAAAGCGCACGGGCGACGATGTCTTTAGCGCGCTGATGACTGTCGCGAGATGTTCGCGCGCCGAAGGCACATCCTCGAGAAAGATTTTCTTTGAAATCTCTCTCGACGAACTCAGCACATCGTTCGTGGCGGCTGAATTAAGCAACCACTCTGTGACACTTTCGTTATGCGCGTCTTCGTCAGCTATATAATATTCGAATGTCGACTGGTCACACTGTATGTTGATATCAAACAGCTCCTCTATAGCCTGACGATAGTTGTAGAACGTCCGGCGCGGCAGGGGCGAACGGCCGTCTGAAAACCGCGAGCGCTTCCAGCAGTCGTCGAGTTCGCGACGGGTGATACGCCCGTAACGACGAATCGTGTCGACGAGCCAAACATATCTGTTTAGAAGCTCTTTCGCCATATGGCAGTTTATTCCTGAACCGTTGCTTCGTTCTCAGCCTTGGCTTTCTGTCCGAGTGAAAGCAGATGCAGACCGAGGATGGTGATGAGCGCGTTGATAATCAGCAGCTCGAAACCTGTATGATAGTCAAATGCATGAACTAAAACCCACTGGATGCACCACGAGACCGCAGGGGCAAGCAGACAGACAACCGGCACCAGACGGTCGCGGACAGGTCGACGTGTGAACATGCCGTAGACAAACAGACCCAGAATAGGGCCGTAAGTATATGACGCCAACGTATATACCGCGCTGATTGCATCCTGATTGCTGATATAATAGAACACTACAATCACAAGTCCCATGATTACTGACATAGCGACATGGACGGCTCGACGGGTCTTTGTCACCTTTCGATCGTCGTCACTCTTGTGAGCCTGAAGAATATCGACCGTGAATGAAGTCGTAAGCGAAGTCAGTGCCGACCCTGCGGCAGAATATGCCGCGGCGACCAACCCGAGAATGAAAAGCACACCTACGATAACAGGCATCGATGAATGGGTGGCGACCATGCCGAATATATCATCGGTCTTTTCAGGCATCGCTATATGCTGACGCTCCATGAAGATAACCATCAGTGTTCCAAGCAATAGGAAAAGCGCTATCACGAAGAATTGCGTGATACCGCTCACAATCATATTTTTACGCGACTGTTTCGCATCTTTGCAGGCAAGATTGCGCTGCATCATGTCCTGGTCGAGACCAGTCGTGGCGATTGCCATGAACACACCGGCGAGGAATTGCTTCCAGAAGAAGGTCGCCTCTTTCGGATTATCAAAGAAGAAAACGCGCGATGTCGGATGGTCGGCAATTGCCGACGCCATGTCGCCGAAGCTGAAACCGAGATTTGTCGCCACGAAATAGATACACAGTATCACCGACATAATCAGGCAGAAACTCTTGAGCGTATCGGTCCATATAACCGTCTTCACGCCGCCCTGCATCGTATAAAGCCAAATCAGTGCTATCGTAACAATGACATTGAATTCGAACGGTATATGCAGCGGAGTGAACACCAGCAGCTGAAGCACTGCGCAGACCACGAAGAAGCGCACCGCCGCACCGAGCATCTTCGACAGGAAGAAAAACCACGCACCCGCGCGATAGGTCGAACGCCCGAAACGCTGTTCGAGATAGCCGTAGATTGAAATCAGATTACGCTTATAAAACAGCGGGACAAGCACATAGGCAATCAGCACATAACCGACGATAAAGCCCAGCACCATCTGAAGATAAGCATATCCTTTGCCGACGACCATGCCCGGAACGGAGATGAACGTGACGCCGGATATTGCCGCTCCCGCCGTGGCGAATGCGACCAAAGGCCACGGCGCGCGACGGTTGCCGGTGAAAAATGTTGTATTGTCCGAACCGCGCGACGCGATCCATGATATAGCGAGCAGAAGCAGGAAGTAGCCCGCGATTGTCAATATGATAATAACCGGTTGTGACATTATTGATTGTGAAATTTATTCGTTATACAACAGATAGGGACGGCGCTGTTCGCGGAAACGCTTGACATCGTCAGCCCATGTGGCTTTGATTTCTTCGGCACTCATCCCCTGCTCTATCATTTCTCTGATATCACCGCGACCTGCAAGAAGTTCGAAAAATTTGGTGAAGAACTCATCGCCGATATTAAGGTCATTGTACGCATCGATGACATATTCGAGATTGATGCCCTGAGCTATCGCATCTTCATCCGATATCGACGACAGGTCGACGCCGTGACAGAGCTGGTCGAGCAGCGGAGGATTCTTAGCTCCCGCCACACTTCTCGGCGTGAACTCAAACGTGCGGTTCTTCATGTCCGGATGACCGTATATCATAAACGGCTTGTCGGTCCCGCGACCGAGACTCACGGGAGTACCTTCGAAATAACAGATTGACGGATAAAGATATATCGACGTCATTGTCTGCAAATTCGGCGATGGAGCTATCGGCAGCCGGTAACGAGTCTGGTGTGTGTAATTCTCACACGGAATAACCGTCAGATTGACTTTTCCACCATCCTCAAGCCAGCCTTCGCCGTTAGCCATCAGGGCGAGTTCGCCGAGTGTCATGCCGTGCACGGTTGTGATGGGAAGCCTGCCGACTCCCGATTTATATTTCATGTCGAGGATTGGACCGTCGACTGTCATGCCGTTAGGATTAGGACGGTCGAGCACCATAAAACTCTTTCCCGCTTTCAGGGCGGCGTTCATCAGTTCGACCATCGAAGCATAATAAGTATAATAGCGAAGACCGACATCCTGAATGTCTACGACTATGATATCCAGCGAATCGACCAGCGCAGGGTCAGGACCGCGGCGCTTGCCGTCATAGAGCGAAGCTATGCGTATGCCCGTTTCGGGGTCGACCGACGAACTCACATGCTGACCTGCATCAGCGGTGCCGCGGAAACCATGCTCGGGAGAGAAAAGACACACGACGTCCACACCGCGCTCAAGCAGATGGTCGAGCGTATGACGGTCGCCGACCATACCGGTGTGATTGGAGAACAAAGCCACCTTCTTGCCCAGCAGCTCTGGTACATAGCTGTCAAAACGAGCAGCCCCGACGATGACCGACGAATCCGCCGTCATCTCTTCCTGAAGCGGTTGCGACGGATTACCGCTATTTTTAGATGCCGGACACGCAGTCAGCGACAATGCAAAAACAAACGCTAATACATACAGAGAAAATATGCGCATCATGATATATGTTATGGTTATTGTTTGACGATTGATTTATCGATGTAAAGTTACGACAATCGCCACAAGTCAAGCGTTAAGCATTGTAGATAAACCTTAATAAAGATTAATCAGACGTGAATTTGAATTTAACAGACAAATAATATATATCTTTGCATCATAATAATACTGACGGGGTATTAGCTCATCTGGCTAGAGCGCGACACTGGCAGTGTCGAGGTGAGCGGTTCGAGTCCGCTATACTCCACTATCCCCCTGCAGGCTTCGAAAATTTTCGAAGCCTGAATTTTGTTATATACCTGATTATAGCTATATTTGCCGTATGAAACTGATTGAACTCAACATGGATAAGATTGTCGCCCTGTGCAAAAAATACAAGGTTGCCAAATTATGGGTCTTCGGTTCAATCCTCACACCCCGCTTCAACGACAAAAGCGACGTCGACTTCTCGGTTAGTTTCGATAAATCAAAGATAGATTTATTGGATTATGCTGACAACTATTTTAATTTCGTTGACGAATTAAAAACATTGTTCTGTCGTAAAATCGATCTTGTGTGTGATGACTCGGTAAGAAACAGATTTTTCCGTAAAGAACTCGATTCTACCAAAGTTCTTATCTATGGATGATGCCGTTTATAAATATTTAAGTGATGTTTTAGATTCAATCATAGAGATTGAAGAAGAAACCGATATTAGAGGACGACGATTTGAAGTCTACTGTAGCGACCGCGTTTATCGAAAATTCATTGAAAGGAATATCGCGATAATCGGTGAAGCCATGAATCAAATTCTAAGACTAAGCCCTAATATACAGATAAGTGCAGGTCGTAAGATTGTAGACACACGCAATCTCGTCGTCCACAGTTATGATAGCATTGATAATGAAATTATATGGGCAATTATAATCAGACATCTCCCCCTCCTAAAACAAGAAGTCACCACGCTTTTGGACAAAGAATAGTCCTGTCCAGATCCCCGCAAATCCCCGCGTAGCTCATCCGTACCTTCCCACAACCACACGGCTCCGCGTTTAGCGGGGCGTCAATACCTTACAACAGCATCTCCCACGAAAGACGTCCCATATTCCCACTCTCCCCTCTTGTGAAAGAGGAGAATTTAGTGTAACTTTGCAGTGTAAGCAATGATATTTCAAATCAATGATTAACCAATCCTCCAATAACCCGCGCACTGTCTTCCGGCGCGGTGCCGACGACGGCTTCCTGATGGGAATCTTCCTTTCTGTGCTGTTCATTGCGCTGGTCAATTCAATATATTCCGCCATTGCCACTGCCGCGACTGTCGCCATGGCTCTGGCTGTGCCATTCCTGACCTTCTTCTTCCTGCGGCGCAGCTATCGCTCAGACAACTGCCGTTCAACGTTTTCCGCCCTTTGGCTGCATGGCATCTGCATCTTCTTTTTCGGCTCACTGCTGATGGCTCTGACATCATACGTTTACCTCCGCTTCATCAATCCTTCCTACATCACTGACGTTCTCCGCATGGCAAAAGAAGTCTATTCAGCCGTCGGCACTGACGATGCCATGGAGATGGTCGCTTTGATGCAGAAAATCGAAGACTCACACATGTTACCGACTGGCGGACAAGTCGCAGTCGAGATTATCTGGACCGGGGTCTTCACCGGTTCGCTGCTATCCATGGTCGTTTCGGCTATCGTTCGCGCCGTCACACGCCCCACACCTCCTCCTCCACCTTCCAACCTACAACAGTTCTAATCAGATGGATATATCAGTAGTCGTACCCCTTTACAACGAAGCCGAGTCGCTCCCCGAACTCGAACGCTGGATTGCGCGCGTGATGGAAGACAATGGCTTCAGCTACGAAATTATATTTGTGAACGACGGCTCCACCGACGACTCCTGGGCTGTAATCAAACAGCTCCGTGAAAACAACCCCGCCGTCAAAGGCGTATCGTTCCGTCGCAACTACGGCAAGTCGCCCGCGCTCAACACCGGTTTCCGTCGCGCCAAAGGCGATGTCGTTATCACCATGGACGCCGACCTTCAGGACTCCCCCGACGAGATTCCCGAGCTTTACCGCATGATTACCGCCGAAGGCTACGACCTCGTTTCAGGCTACAAGCAGAAACGCTACGACCCGCTGTCAAAGACAATTCCAACCAAGCTCTTCAACGCAACGGCGCGACGCGTCAGCGGCATAAAGAACCTCCATGACTTCAACTGCGGGCTAAAAGCCTACCGCCACAAAGTCATCGACCACATTGAGGTCTACGGCGACATGCACCGCTACATCCCCTACCTCGCCAAACTCGCCGGCTTCAAGCGCATCGGAGAGAAAGTCGTCAAACATCAGGCGCGCAAATACGGCAAGACCAAATTCGGTCTCGACCGCTTCGTCAACGGCTACCTCGACCTCGCCACGCTTTGGTTTACAGGCAAATTCGGAGCAAAACCGATGCACTTTTTCGGCCTCCTCGGCAGCCTTATGTTCATCCTCGGCTTCATAGCCGTCGTCATTGTCGGAGCGGTGAAACTGTGGAACATGCACCACGGCCACAACTACATCCTCGTCACCGACTCTCCTTACTTCTATCTCTCCCTTGTGCTGATGATACTCGGCTCACAGCTGTTTCTTGCCGGATTTGTCGGCGAACTTGTCGTCCGCAACTCTCCCGAACGCAACGACTATGAAATCGACGAAGAACTGAACATCGAGTCATGAACCTCAGCCCGACATCAAAACTCCTCCCTGCCTGCATCGCGTCACTGACGGTGGCAATGGTCATCGCGCTATCTTCCTGCAACACTTCCGGCTGCACCGAGAACCGCAACGCCGTGCCCCTCGCCGCCTTCCTCAATCCGGCGACTGACTCATCAATCACCCTTGACTCGCTCTCAATCTACGGCATCGGTCAGCCCGCCGACAGCATTCTGAGCCCCGCCGGTTCGAGCGTGTCTCAGGTCTATCTGCCCATGCGTCCCACCAACTCGTCTGTCAGATGGTGCATTGCCTATAAATGGAAAGAACTCGACCATCCCGAACTCAACGACACCATCGCGTTCGCCTACACCAGCACACCCGTTTTCGCTTCCGAAGAATGCGGAGCCTACTACCGCTACCTGATAACCGAAATGAACTACACTGGTCACCTTATCGACCGTGTCGAAATAGTCGACTCGCTGATAACCAACGTCGACAAAGTCTATCTCAACATCTATTTCAAAGTTGACGACAAGGAGTGATGAACGCGAGCGCATTAAAACACCTGTTATTTTCCCTCACAGTCTGCCTGCTGGCGTTCGGTGCTGACGCACAGTCTGCCTCCCGCCGACGCATGACGCCTGTCGAAAATCAGTCGACGATGACCCAGTCGGTCAACGAAGCACGCGGCGACAGCACCCGCATAAAGGAAGCACGCATGGCTCGCTCAACTCATTTCCACGACGAACAAGGCAGAACCGTCTACGTCGACACCGTCACAGGCGAGCAATGGATTGATTCCGCCACGCTTGTCCCCGTCGTAAAGATGAAATACCCTCTCTGGGAAGCGGCTTCCGTCAGTGTCGACATATGGGACCCCCTCATGCGTGCCTTCGGTCAGAAATACGGTCTCTTCGGAGCGGCGGTCGAGCTCAGTCTTCACAACCGCTACAAACCCGTCTTCGAACTCGGACTCGGAATGGCTGACAACACCCCCTCAGGCAACAACTACACCTACAAGTCGCCCATGAGCATGTTCTTCCGGCTCGGAGCCAACTACAACTTCCTCTACAACTCTTCGCCTGACTATCAGTTCTATGGCGGCTTGCGCTACGGCTTCTCATCATTCACCTACTCGATTGAAAACATCACCGTCAACGCCCCCTACTGGGACGAGACCGCTCGCTTCGACATACCCTCTCAGAGAAGTACAGTCGGATGGTTCGAACTCGTTTTCGGTCTGCGCGTAAAATTATGGGGACCGCTGTCCGCCGGCTGGTCTTTCAAATACCACACCATTCTTCACGAATCAAAGAACCCCTCCGGAAAACCGTGGTATATTCCCGGCTTCGGCGCTCGCAACGCTGCCGTCACAGGCGCATTCTCCTTCTCTTACACCTTCTCGCTCGAAAAGCTGAACAAACCGGTCGCAAAAGAGGTTATAACCTCAAACGAACAACCATCAGCCGTCACCTCTCCCTCCGAAGAAGCGGTGGTTGAATAAACAACCGTAAGTCATGAAAAAGATTATAATTATAGGTGCCTCCTCAGGCATGGGCATGCGCGTCGCGACCGATTTCGCCCGCGCTGGTTGGCGCGTCGGCATAGCCGCGCGAAACGAAGAACGTTTGCGCGCCGTTAAAGAAATTTTTCCCGAACGCATCGAATACTCCGTCATCGACGTAACAGCCCCTGATGCCGTAAAGAAATTCGAAGACCTCATTGAGACCCTCGACGGCATGGACATACTCCTTTACGCCGCCGGCACAGGTTGGTACAACCCCGAACTCAACCTCGGCAAAGACGAAGCCACTATCGGGGTCAACGTCACCGGCTTCACAAAAATAATCAACGCCGCCTATCGCTACTTCAAGGCGACAGCCAACGTCAGCAAAGGGCGCATCGCCGCAATCACTTCCGTCGCCGGCATGAAAGGGCTCGGCGTAAGCGCGGCATACTCGGCGTCGAAGCGCTACCAGTGGACCTATCTTCAGGCTCTCGACCAGCTCGCCCACAGTCAGCACGTCAACGTCAGCATCACCGACATCCGACCCGGTTTCGTCGACACACCCCTGCTGGCGGGCAACCGCAACTACCCCATGCTTATGAGCGTCGACTATGTCGCCCCGCGCATAGAGAAAGCCATAATGGAGCGTCGTCGCGTCGCCACGATAGACAGCCGCTGGGCAATCGTCTCCGGACTTTGGAGCGCAATCCCCGACTGCTTGTGGCGCCACCTCCAGCTAAAAATGTAAAAAAAAGAAAAAACGTCCGGCCCGTCAGAATTGTCCGACAAGTCCGACCCGATAAAAAAAGCATGACCGCCGTTGGCAGCCATGCTTTTTTATTGAAATCCGATATCGTTCTTTTATTTCTCGAACTTCTTGAAAATTACGGTCGCGTTATGACCGCCGAAACCAAACGAATTTGACAGGGCGGCGCGCACGGGGCGATTCTGAGCGCGGTCGAAAGTGAAGTTGAGGTTATAGTCGATATTTTCGTCAAGGTCCTCCGGATCATGGTTGATTGTCGGGGGAACGATGTCTTCTTCGATTGCCTTGATGCTGAACATCGCTTCCAGAGCGCCGGTTGCGCCGAGAAGGTGACCGGTCATCGATTTGGTCGATGATATGTTGAGCTTGTAGGCATGATCGCCGAAAACTTCGAGGATAGCCTTGACTTCCGAAATGTCACCGACCGGAGTCGATGTACCGTGGACATTGATATAATCGATGTCTTCAGGTTTCATTTCCGCATCTTCGAGTGCATTGGTCATCGCAAGGATTGCACCAAGACCTTCGGGATGGGTAGCCGTCAGATGGTAAGCGTCGGCTGAAAGACCTCCGCCGGCAACTTCGGCATAGATTTTAGCTCCGCGTGCTAATGCGTGTTCGAGTTCTTCGAGCACAAGCACTGCTGCTCCTTCTCCCATCACGAAGCCGTCGCGCGACTTGCTGAAGGGACGTGAAGCTGTTTCGGGGCTGTCGTTGCGAGTCGACAGGGCATGCATTGAGTTAAAGCCGCCCACGCCGGCAGGGAAAATAGCCGCTTCAGCTCCTCCCGTTACGATAGCGTCAGCCTTGCCTAAACGGATGAGGTTGAACGCATCGATGATGGCATTGTTTGACGATGCGCAGGCAGATACAGTGCCGAAGTTTGGTCCGTGATATCCATATTCCATCGAGATATGACCCGATGCAATGTCCGCAATCATCTTCGGTATGAAGAACGGGTTGTATTTCGGACCCATTTCTGCTCCGTTGATGGCGAAATAGCCGGCTTCTTCTTCGAATGTGTGAAGACCGCCGATACCGGCTGCCACAATCACACCTACGCGATTTTTGTCGACTGCACCTTCTTTTTCAAGACCTGCGTCTTCGACTGCCTGACGCGCTGCCACGATGGCATACTGCGCGTAGAGGTCAAGCTGACGCTGTTTCTTGCGGTCGAAGTGATCGTTAGGATTGAAATCCTTCACCTCGCATGCAAACTGTGTCTTGAACTTAGATGCGTCAAAGTGGGTAATAGGACCGGCACCGCTTTTGCCCTGCTTGGCGTTGTCCCATGTTGTTGCGACATCATTGCCAAGAGGTGAAAGTGCGCCGAGACCGGTTACGACAACTCTTTTTAATTCCATTTAATAATTGAGTGGGTTTGCCAAAGCAATTGTTTGAATGGGATTATCTTCTGATAATCTCTTATTTCTTAGCTGCTTCGATGAATTCGATAGCGTCGCCTACAGTAGCGATTTTTTCAGCCTGATCGTCGGGGATCTGGATGCCGAATTCTTTTTCGAATTCCATGATGAGCTCAACAGTGTCGAGTGAGTCTGCGCCGAGGTCGGTGGTGAATGACGCTGCGGGAGTGATTTTGTCTTCTTCTACGCTGAGCTTGTCAACGATGATAGCTTTTACGCGATCTGCAATTTCTGACATAATAATTAAGGTTTTTAATGATTAAAATTCAATTTCGCGGTGCAAAGTAAAGCATTTTTCTCGTAATACGGAAATTTTTAGCCAATTATTTTGCCTAAAGCGTGTTAATGAGGCGTGGTAGGGCCTATGATGTAAAATTAGAATTCTACAGACGATTCTGT
>CAMWNF010000023.1 GCA_947175535.1 uncultured Bacteroidales bacterium | reverse complement strand
TACAAATCGATTACGATGCAAATCTACAACCGTTTTTCAAATTGTCAAGAGTTTTCGAGTTAATGAATGTTAAAACTGAAAAATATTAGACTAATTAGTCTTATTGGTCTAATTATAAATTGGTTATACTGTCGCAAAATTGATACAAAATTGTTACAACAGCTGTTTTTGCCCCATTTTTTGACAATTTTGTCATGTTTCACGCTTTGGTAGATGGGAAAAATTTTGTATTTTCGTTGGTGTAATTTTAAGACAGGAAAGATGTACAGATTATTGCTTATTATAGGTGTGTTTTGTATGGTGTGGGGCGATGCTGCGGCATCGGCTAACGTAAGATTTCACAACGAAGCTACAGATACAATACGCATCAATGAGATACTGATAGAGACTGCTGCAAAGAATTTCAAGGAACCGGGTGAGCGTAACGCGTATATCGCTAAGAAATTTATAGATACGCCTTATGTCGGCGGTACCCTCGAAGGCTCGCCCGAGCTCGTCACTGTAAATCTCGATGAACTCGACTGCACGACGTTTGTCGACGTTGTGCTCGCCATGTCTTATACATTGGGCGAAGGTCGCACATCGTGGAGAGATTTCGTATATAACCTCGAGCGTATGCGTTATCGCGGCGGCGAGCTCAACGGCTATGCGTCGCGGCTGCATTATATATGTGATTGGGTTGTCGACAATATTCATCGCGGTAATATCGAAGACGCAACCCGTCTGTTTCCTCGCCCTAATTATATTGTCAGATCAATTGATTTCATGAGTTCTAACCGCGATAAATATCCTGCTCTGGCAGACAGCACGGAGTTTGAGCGGATTAAGAATGTCGAAATCGGCTACAGGAGCCATCGCTTTCCTTATATAAAAACGTCAGATCTTGCAAATAAAGACACCAAGGCTGCATTCCGCGACGGAGATGTCGTCGCGCTTGTGACCAGCGCGAAAAACCTCGACGTAACCCATATGGGCATAATCGTGAAAATTGACGGTGAACCGTATTTGCTGCACGCGTCAAGTTCGAATGGCAAAGTCGAGATTACTCAACGTCCGCTTGCCGAGTTCATGAAGCGCAACCGCTCACTTATGGGAGTGAGAGTCTTGCGTCTGAAAGAGTGATTCCAGCTTAAATTTATTTGATAACCTTTACTGTCATTCCACTGCGACGCATGAGATATATGCCGGCGTCGGTGGGACTGTCAATGCGTATGCCCTGAAGATTATAGTATTCTACGGGCTCATTGCAGTCAGATACGACATCGTCGAGTGAGGTTACACCGGTGAATTGTACGCTCCGGACTGCGCTGCGTGTGCCTTCTGCGTTCTCGGTGTAAAATTCAAGTGTGCCGTTGTCTATGTGTTTGAAAGCGTTGTCTGTGAATTGCCGGAAGCCGTGACGGTCTGAGTCTGCTGTTGCACGGGTCATAAACGACTGAGCGGTCAGAGTGGGTGTTTTTATCTCGGAGCCGTTAACGAAACGATGCCACACAGTGTGGTCATCAGGTGCTTCAAATTTTAGGATGACCCATGTGCCGTTAGACTCGAAAGCGCTGCCCTTACATTCTGAGAACACTGCATCGGCGCGGTCAGAGTCAGAAATGAGAAGAGTGGCACTTTCTGCAGCTTTAACATCGACAGTTTTATGATAGGTGATTTTGCTAATCTGTAATGTTCCATCAGGGTCTGCTTCAAGACTGTTTGCAACGATACTGTATTTCAGTCCCGGCTGCGGTGTCACTTCAAACACAATGTCACCGACGGAAAGCGGAAGTGTTATGCTTTCAATCGGATGCTCGGAATTTGCTTCACCGTAGGCGTAAAGAGTGATATTTTCAATTTTTCCTTCTTTGAAATTGTCAACTGTTACAACAATATTCTCCAGATGTCCATCTATCGGGAAATCTGTTGTTATTGATGCTGTATTATCGTTGTCATTGCCTCCGCAACGAATATAATCCCATTCGTTGTCTCCGTTGCTGAAGTTAGTGATTGACCACGATACTCCATCGTAGTCCGTTGCTTTTATAGACTGAGTGTAGCCATCAGCAGGATTCATAGTAACCGATGCGAAGGAGAGGAGCAGGGTATTCGGGTCTGCCTCGACAGTGAGTTCGTATGAAGCGGACGCTGCGGCGAATGCACCCGACTCTTCGATTGAGGCGGTAATTGTTGTTGTGCCGGGAGACAGGGTGGTCAGCTTGCCATCGGCATCAATGGAAGCGACCTTGTCGTTTGATGAAGAATATTTGATGGCGGATTTAACTGCATCTTCGTCCGGAGTGCAAGTAAGAACTGGAGCTTCGAATTCATCGTCGCCGATAGTAGCTATAGCTGACTCTGCGCTCCACGATAGGGTTGGGGTCTGCTGCTCAACAACCTCTTTGTAAACGATTTTTGAAATCTGTAGAACGCTGGTTGTATAGGAATGAGAAAATATTTTTACCGCAAGTTTGTAAGTTAAATTTTCCTGCGGATTATCTATTTTAAAAATAAGGTCGCCTGCCGAAATGTCAGAATTATCATATATTTCATCATATGAAACAGTAAATACAGCCTCGTATGCGTCATAGGGATGTCCTGTAAGCGTGATTGAGCCGATATCTCTCCGGTCAATATTGTCAATAGTGACTATAACCTCGGAAACAGGTTTTTCAATTGCCGTTGTCATTTCAATGTATGCATCCTTAGGACCACAAGCAATAGCCGTTTTTTCAGAAGACGCAGGCCAATAGTTTTGGAAAACCCATGTGTGATTTTTGACAGGGCTGCTCCAGCTAACCGTAGAATTGCTCGCTGAATTATAAGTTTCGTTACAGTCGCATGTTTCCGGACTGAAGGTCAGGACTACATCTTCGGCGAAAGTGGGTAAGGAGAGGGCGAGGGAGAGCAGCGTGGAAATCAGAGTTTTCTTCATGAGGGTGCGTTACGGTTGGATTTATGTTAGTTTTGCGTAAAGGTATTAATTTTGAGAGAGTTTGCAAAATATTATAGATGTTTTTATGATTAAGATGTGTATATAATAAAAAAGAGACCGTCTTAGACGGTCTCTTTTGGGGTTTACCTATGTTATAGCTTATTAAGCCTGGGGCATTTTGGTCTTTTTGCCATAGCCATACTGAGCAGCTGCGCCGAGTTCTTCTTCGATGCGGAGGAGCTGGTTGTATTTAGCCATACGGTCAGAACGGCTTGCAGAACCGGTCTTAATCTGGCCTGCGTTGGTTGCAACAGCGATATCAGCGATAGTAGCGTCTTCAGTTTCGCCTGAACGGTGAGAGATGACAGCTGTGTAGTTGTTGCGCTGAGCGAGTTCAACGGCGCGGAGAGTTTCGGTGAGCGAACCAATCTGGTTAACCTTAACGAGGATAGAGTTAGCGCAGCCCATTTCGATACCTTTCTTGAGGTATTTAACGTTGGTAACGAAGAGGTCGTCACCTACGAGCTGGCAACGGTCGCCGATAAGGTCAGTGAGGATTTTCCAGCCTTCCCAGTCGCCTTCTGCCATACCGTCTTCGATAGAGTCGATGGGATATTTTTCAACGAGTTCCTTGAGGAACTGAGCCTGCTGTTCAGAAGTGTATTTGGGAGCGTCGGCACCCTGTTTCCAAGTGTAGTCGTAAACGCCGTCTTTGTAGAATTCAGAAGAAGCGCAGTCGAGACCGATAGTAACGTCCTTACCGGGAACGTAACCTGCAGCTTCGATAGCTTTGATGATAACGTTGAGAGCGTCTTCTGTGCCGTCGAGAGCGGGAGCGAAACCACCTTCGTCACCTACAGCTGTGCTGAGGTTGCGGTCATGGAGCACTTTCTTGAGGTTGTGGAATACTTCAGTACCCATGCGGATGCCTTCGCGGAAAGAAGTAGCGCCGATAGGACGGATCATGAATTCCTGGAAGCAGATGGGAGCGTCAGAGTGAGCACCACCGTTGATGATGTTCATCATGGGCACGGGGAGAACATAAGTGTTGCAACCGCCGATGTATTTGTAGAGGGGAAGACCGAGGTAGTCGGCAGCAGCTTTAGCGACTGCGAGAGAAACACCAAGAATAGCGTTAGCACCGAGGTTTGATTTTGTTTCAGTGCCGTCGAGAGCGAGCATTGTTTCGTCGATAGCAATCTGGTCGAGTGCGTTCATGCCTTTGAGGGCCTCGGCGATGGGGCCGTTAACGTTGGCAACAGCTTTGAGTGTGCCTTTGCCCATATAGCGAGATTTGTCACCGTCGCGGAGCTCAAGAGCTTCGTTAACGCCTGTAGAAGCGCCAGAGGGCACAGAAGCGCGACCGAAAGCGCCTGATTCGAGGATTACGTCTACTTCTACTGTGGGGTTGCCGCGTGAGTCGAGAACCTCACGACCAATGATTTTTTCAATTTTCATAATTGTGGTTATTTGGGTTAATTGTGTTTTGTTTTGTCAGTTGCACAAAATTACAAATAATTTATCAGTTGACAAAATATTTAATATGCTGAAAGATAGAGCTGCAATGACGGGCTGTTTACAATTGCGCCGCAAGTTTCAGACGTTGAAGCGGAAGTGCATGATGTCGCCGTCCTGAACGACATATTCTTTGCCTTCGACGGAGAGTTTTCCGGCTTCGCGCACGGCGTTTTCACCACCGAGATTGACGTAGTCGTCATATTTTATCACTTCGGCACGGATGAAGCCTTTTTCGAAGTCGGTGTGGATGATGCCGGCGCATTTGGGAGCTTTTGAGCCGCGAATGAATGTCCATGCGCGCACTTCGTCAGGGCCTGCGGTGAAGTAGGTCTGAAGGTCGAGCAGAGAGTAGGCGGCGCGGATCAGTCGCGATACACCCGACTCCGTGAGCCCGATTTCGTTGAGGAATTCCTGACGCTCCTCGTAGGTGTCGAGTTCGGCGATTTCGCTTTCGGTCTGTGCCGCAACGACGAGGAGCTGGGCATCTTCGTCCTTGATGGCTTCGCGGACAGCTTCGACATATTTGTTGCCTGTTGCAGCCGATGCGTCATCGACGTTGCAGACGTAGAGCACAGGTTTCGAAGTGAGGAGAAACAGCTCGCGTGCGAATTTCTGGTCGTCGGGAGTCTCGAATTTGACAGAGCGTGCGGGCAGACCCTGGTCGAGAGCTTCCTTAATCTGACGTAGAACCTCATACTGCATCTTAGCAACTTTGTCGCCGCCTGTCTGCGCCGCTTTCTGTGTCTTAGCGATGCGGGCTTCGACGGTCTCAAGGTCCTTGAGCTGCAGTTCGTAGTCAATAATCTCTTTATCTCGGACGGGGTCGACCGAACCGTCGACGTGGGTGATGTTATCGTCGTCGAAACAGCGTAGCACGTGGAGAATAGCATCGGTTTCACGGATGTTTGCCAGGAATTTATTGCCAAGACCTTCGCCCTTCGAAGCGCCTTTGACGAGACCTGCGATGTCGACAATCTCGACCGTCGCCGGAACGACAGACTTGGGCTGACACATTTCGACGAGCTTAGTCAGGCGGTCGTCAGGAACAGTAATGACGCCCACGTTTGGTTCGATTGTGCAGAACGGGAAATTGGCGGACTGAGCTTTTGCGTTGGAAAGACAGTTGAATAGGGTCGATTTGCCGACGTTGGGCAGTCCTACTATGCCACATTGAAGAGCCATGAATATATAATCGTTTTGTGTTATTACTATTTATAGTACAAAGTTACGCATAATCGCCGATATGGCGAAATCTTTTCACAAGTCACGATTTTTTCTCCGTGACGGCCGCAAAAAAACAAGGGTGCGCCGCAATAGCGCACCCTTGAGGATATTGTTAAAATACGATAGCTGATTAGAGCTGAGGACCAGCGGCAACGAGAGCCTTGCCGGCTGCGTTGTTTTCGTATTTCTTGAAGTTCTTGATGAAACGAGCTGCGAGATCTTCAGCTTTCTTAGTCCATTCTTCGGGGTTAGCGTAAGTATCGCGAGGATCGAGGATCTTGGGATCTACGCCGGGAAGTTCGGTCGGGATTTCGAAATCGAAGATGGGGAGCTTCTTGGTGGGAGCAGTAAGGATGGCGCCGTCGAGGATAGCGTCGATGATGCCACGGGTATCGCGGATAGAGATACGTTTGCCAGTACCGTTCCAGCCTGTGTTAACGAGGTAAGCTTTAGCACCGCTCTTTTCCATTTTCTTCACGAGTTCTTCAGCATATTTGGTCGGGTGGAGTTCGAGGAACGCCTGACCGAAGCAAGCTGAGAATGTGGGGGTCGGTTCAGTGATACCACGTTCTGTACCTGCGAGTTTAGCAGTGAAGCCAGAGAGGAAGTAGTATTTAGTCTGCTCCGGAGTGAGGATAGACACGGGAGGAAGAACGCCGAATGCGTCAGCTGAAAGGAAGATAACGTTCTTAGCCGCAGGACCTGCAGAGATGGGGCGAACGATCTTTTCGATGTGTTCGATAGGATAGCTTACGCGAGTGTTTTCAGTCACGCTCTTGTCAGCGAAATCGATTTTGCCTTCAGCGTCAACAGTAACGTTTTCGAGGAGGGCGTCGCGAGTGATTGCGTTGTAGATGTCGGGTTCGCTTTCTTTGTCGAGGTTGATGACCTTAGCGTAGCAACCGCCTTCGAAGTTGAACACGCCGTTGTCGTCCCAACCGTGTTCGTCGTCACCGATGAGGAGACGTTTCGGGTCGGTTGAAAGGGTAGTCTTGCCTGTGCCTGAAAGACCGAAGAAGATAGCGGTGTTTTCGCCGTTGAGGTCGGTGTTTGCAGAGCAGTGCATAGAAGCGATGCCCTTGAGGGGAAGGAAGTAGTTCATCATAGAGAACATACCTTTCTTCATTTCGCCGCCGTACCAGGTGTTGATGATAACCTGTTCGTGAGTTGTGATGTTGAACACAACTGCAGTTTCGCTGTTAAGACCGAGTTCTTTGTAGTTGGTGAGTTTAGCCTTAGAAGCGTTGTAAACGATGAAGTCGGGAGTGAAGTCCTTGAGTTCTTCAGCTGTGGGGCGGATGAACATGTTGGTCACGAAGTGAGCCTGCCATGCAACTTCCATGATGAAACGAACAGCCATGCGGGTGTCTTTGTTGGCGCCGCAGAAACCGTCGACAACATAGAGTTTTTTGTTAGAGAGCTCGTCGACAGCGAGAGTCTTGCAAGCTTTCCAAGCTTCTTCAGAAGCGGGCTTGTTGTCGTTTTTATATTCTTCAGTTGTCCACCAAACGTTGTCCTTGGAGTTTTCATCGAGCACGATGAATTTGTCTTTAGGAGAACGACCGGTGTAAACGCCTGTCATAACGTTGACAGCGTTGAGTTCGGTGTTAACACCCTTTTCGAAGCCTTCGAGAGAAGGAAGAGTTTCTTCTTTGTAGAGCTCTTCGTAAGAAGGGTTGTAAACAACTTCGGTAGTGCCTTTGATGCCGTATTTTACGAGATCTTCCTTGATCCCTGCGATACGTGCTTTTTTGATTTCTTCAATGTTGCTCATTGTTGTAAAACTGGAAAAATATGAATGTTTGAGTTTATGCGAATTTGTCTGGTTAATCAACTGCAAAGGTACGAAAAAATTCGATTGCCGGAAGTCTTATTAAGGAAATATTTCCCTATTAATTATTTTTAGCATTTTATCTTAATGGTTTATGGGCAAAAGTCTGTTTTCATAGCCGTAATTTCTTGCGAGTCGAGAGGAGAACGATATGAAAACCGCTAAGGTTCACGATAATAACTTTAATTAAGGAAATTTTTACGTAAATGGTTGCTCAATGGCTGAAGTTTGTTTAACTTTGCGGAGTACAACTAACATTTTCAATAAACACATTATATAATATAACACTATGTCAAAAGTAACAGTAGTCGGCGCCGGTAACGTAGGCGCCACATGTGCAAATGTATTGGTGACCACTCAGGTCGCAGACGAAGTCGTTCTTCTCGACATCAAAGAAGGTGTAAGCGAAGGTAAGGCAATGGATATCATGCAGACTGCCAATATCCTCGGTCTCAACTCACGTCTTATCGGTGTGACCAACGACTATGCCATGACAGCAAACTCTGACGTTGTCGTAATCACTTCAGGTATTCCCCGCAAGCCCGGCATGACCCGCGAAGAACTCATCGGCGTTAACGCAGGCATCGTGAAATCGGTTACAGAAAGTGTGCTCAAACACTCTCCCAACGCAATCATCGTCTGCGTTTCTAACCCGATGGATACAATGACTTATCTTATCCATAAAATCTCAGGTCTCCCCAAAAACCGCATCATCGGCATGGGCGGCGCACTCGACAGCGCACGTTTCAAATATTTCCTAAGCATCGCTCTCGGCGCTAACGCCAACGAAGTTGAAGGTATCGTTATCGGCGGTCACGGCGACACAACAATGATACCCTTGACCCGCTACGCAGCATATCGCGGTATTCCCGCTTCAACACTCATCCCCGCAGAGCAGCTCGAAAAGGTTGCAGCTGACACAATGGTCGGCGGTGCAACCCTCACCAAACTTCTCGGCACATCAGCATGGTATGCTCCCGGCGCAGCAGCAGCTCAGGTAGTAGGCGCAGTTCTCGGTGACCAGAAGAAACTTATCTCTTGCTCAGCACTTCTTGACGGCGAATACGGCGAAAAAGACCTCTGCATCGGTGTTCCCTGTATTCTCGGTCGCAACGGTATCGAAAAAATCGTTGAATTCAATCTCAACGAAGAAGAAAAAGCCCTCTTCCACAAGAGTGCTGAAGCCGTTCACAAGACAAATGCAGCTCTTGCATAATCAGGTAAGATAGATTATCATAAAAAGAGAGCAAGCACGAACGGATCCAGTCGGCAACGGCAATATCCTGCGTGCTTGCTCTTTGTGTAAATGCGCGAACAATCGTGCGCTGAAAAGCATTATTCTATAGATTTAACAAGAAAAACATATTGAAAATGAAAAAATCACTTTTTATATTCGCTCTCGCAGCAGGGCTTATGGCTTTGGGTTCTTGCGCCGGAAATAAGGGGGGAAAGGCGGAAGATAACGCAGAAAACACTGAAGTTGCCGTGAAAGCGGAAGCTGATGCAAACGTCACTCCCGAGCAGAAAAAAGCTATGATTGCTGCCGGTCTTGTAAGCGAAGCTGATTTCGAGAAACCCATATTCATTGACTTCAACGCGACTTGGTGCGGTCCGTGCCGTCAGTTCGCTCCTTTTTATGAGGCGGCAGCCGAGAAGTATGCCGACCGCGGAAAATTTCTTGAAGTTGACGTAGATGTCTACGGTGAAGTCGCTAATGCATTCGGTGTTCAATCAATACCTATGGTAGTGGCTCTTTTGCCGAATAAACCGACCGTGACTTATGTCGGGACTCAGGATATCATCGGCGACGGTGTATTCGAAGCAATTGTTGATAAGCTCACAAAATAATAGAATAAGATGAAATACAGCGAAATAACAGCCAATATTAAGAATAAACTCGGCATCGCCGAGCTAAACGCCATGCAGATTGCCGTCGGAGCTTCGACGGCTCATAAACTGATATTGCTCGCTCCGACGGGCAGCGGCAAAACTGTGGCATTTGCAATAGCGCTGTTACGTTCGCTAAAACCTTCGACAGGCAGTGTGCAGGGTGTCGTCATGGCACCCTCACGCGAGCTTGTTCTCCAGATATGCGATGTGGTGCGCCGCATTGCGACCGGCTACAAAACAGTTGCTTTCTATGGCGGTCACGTGATGAGCGAAGAGGTCAACAGCCTTTCGCAGACGCCTGACATAATCGTCGCTACGCCCGGGCGTCTGTTAGACCATATCAAACGCGGCACGGTTGACCTTTCGGGAGTAAGGACTTTGGTTATCGATGAGTATGACAAGTCGCTCGAACTCGGATTTCAGGACGAGATGCGTCGTATAGTCAGGAAACTCAACCGCCTTAATGACGTTGTGCTGACATCGGCTACGTCTATCGCAGAGATGCCTGATTTCGTCGATTTGAAAGGCGCGGAGACCATCGACTGCACCGAAGGGACTGTAGCAGCGCCGAAACTTCATATAGCTCACGTCGAAAGTCCTGCACGCGACAAGGCGCAGACTCTTGTAGACCTATTGAAATCACTTCCTAACGGTAAGGTGCTTGTGTTTGTCAACCACCGCGAGAGTGCAGAACGCACATACGAAATTCTCCGCAAGGCAGGTCTGCCGGCAGGTCTGTATCACGGAGGTCTTGAGCAAAATGAGCGCGAAAAAGCTGTCAGAATGCTTGATCACGGTTCGTGTCCGATACTTGTTACGACTGATTTGGCGGCACGAGGTCTTGACCTTGACGCTGTCAGCGGCGTTGTTCACTATCATATGCCGGTCAGTCCCGAAGCGTGGACTCACAGAAACGGCCGCACGGCGCGCGCCGGCGCATCGGGCGATGTTTTTGTCATTACATCGGAGGCGGATAATATTCCGGAATATGTAGTCTGGGACCACGACTATAATCCGACCGGCGAGTCGGCTGACCCAATCCGCGCGGATTATGTAACACTGCATATTAACGCAGGCAAGAAGGAAAAAATCTCACGCGGCGACGTTGTCGGATTTCTTTGTCAGAAAGGTGGTCTCACAGGCGCAGAAATCGGAAAAATAGATGTCAGCGACCATCAGACGCTCGTTGCAGTAGCGGCAAGTAAGGCTGACGGGCTTGTAAAAACACTCACCCCCGAAAAACTCAAAGGAAAACGAGTCAGAATCAGTGTTGTAAAGTAAAAAATAACATTTTTTAACAGGGGGGGGGTAAATAATTAGTATATTTGCGACAGTCTGAAATTTATCTTATGCGCAATATATTATAAAGGAGTAATTATGATTTTAAGAATCAAGGGAATTTTATCGTTTGCCATTATGGTGATGATACTTATGACATCTTGTGGGAAAGGGAACATAAACAAGATGGATGGAATAACTATACTTGGTCAAGATCCCGAAACAAAGTTTATCGGTTTTACTAACGAGAAAGGTTTGGTCGGTGTTGCTGATTCTACCGGTAAGATCATTCTTGATGCTGAATTTAAATCTTTAGAAGTTCGTGGCAATTTCATCGTCGCAGATCTTTCTGATGAGGAGTTTAACGCAGAAATGGAGAAACTTGCTAAAAAAGCCGGATTGAATAAAGATAGCGAGCTTGGAGGAGATTATAAGAAAGTAGAGCATAAATTCCTTAGAATGGGATATGGAAACAACTATAGGAGATTGTATAATACGAAGGGAAAAATGCTTAAAGACTATTCATTGAAGCCAACCATTCGCTTTGTCAAGACAATGAAGGACTCTATGATATGGGACATCAGTGGATATGTGGACCCGAATAGGAATGTTAGACAAATTGTTGACGTTGAGGGTCGCACTACAGATATAGATAGATATAGCTGGGGAGATAGGTATCTGTTTTATATGAAAAATGGTGACACTTACGTTCGCAAACCGAGTGGCGTCACAGAACTGATTGCCGGATGGACTCCCCATGTTCATAATAATAATCTTATATTGACGAGGGGAATTACTGACGATTTGAAACTCAATTGTCTTAATATTTACAAGCCGGATGGCGATAGAGTCTATATAGAAGGATGGACACCCTCGAAATATATGGCGGAGCCTGATGGTAAAGGGTTGTTTATTCTGGCATTAGAAGGAGGTATGTTCGACAAACGTAGTCAGTATGTCAGACCACAGAATATCTTCTACATCGCGGAAGAAGGTGAAGTCGCGGATTTTCCCGCAGGATATTATCTCGAAAAAGATCCGTTTTATCCAAGATTTCGCCTCATGAATCCCAGAGGCAGGGAACTATTTCATTGGCAACCTTAGGAGAGACACCATACGGACTAAGCGGTGGCACGGCAACAAGGCGGTGTCACCGCTCTTTTTTTAGGGTTAGTAGTTGGTTAAATGTTGTTTTCTCGCGGATTCTGACTATATTTGTGTCAGAAAACAGAAAATCACTCCGCATAAGATGCAGGAAAATATAAAAAAGCCCCTTTTGGGCATGACACTTGACGGTCTGAGAGCCGTAGTTGCGGATCTCGGTCTGAAATTTTTTGCAGCTGGTCAGATAGCATCGTGGCTATATCAGAAACGAGTAACCGAGATAGACGCGATGACCGATCTGTCGAAATCGGCGCGCGCGGCACTGGCAGAGCGTTATTGCGTAGGTCGTGAGGCTCCGAAAGCAGAGGCGAGGTCGGCTGACGGCACTACGAAATATCTGTTCGAAGGAGTAGGGGGGCGCGATATTGAAACCGTCTGTATCCCTGACCGCGACCGCGCTACGGTCTGCGTCTCCTCACAGGCAGGCTGCCGCATGAACTGCGCATTCTGCATGACAGGCAGACAGGGCTTTCACGGAAACTTATCTGCGGCGGCAATCATAAATCAGGTGTTGTCTATCCCCGAATCTGAGGAGCTGACCAACATAGTCTTTATGGGTATGGGAGAGCCGACCGACAATCTCAGTGCGGTTCTGGACGCAATAGAGGTGCTGACCGCATCGTGGGGTCTCGCTTGGAGCCCGAAACGCATAACAGTTTCGTCGATTGGAAAATTCAAGGAGCTGAAAACGCTGCTTGACCGCACGAAGGTGCATATCGCCATCAGCGTCCACTCTCCGATAGGCGAACAGCGCGAGTCGCTGATGCCGGTCGAACGGGCTTACCCCATACGCGAAGTGTTCTCGCTGTTGCGCGGCTATGATTTCGCCCATCAGCGCCGACTGTCGGTCGAATATATAATGTGGCGCGGTGTCAATGACTCTATGCGTCACGCCGAAATGCTTGCCCGGTTGATAAAGGGCACTGATGCGCGTGTCAATCTGATACGCTTCCACGCCATCCCGGATTCGGACCTGAAGCCCTGCTCGCAGCACACTATGGAAGCATTCCGAAACAAACTTAACGAGCTTGGTGTGACGGCGACCATCAGAGCGTCGCGCGGCGAAGACATAATGGCGGCATGCGGCATGCTCGCCGGACGTAAAAAGGAAAACAATACCCAATCAGATAAAAATATATGAATAATCGCAAAATCCGCGTGGCAATCACCCACGGTGACATAAACGGCATTTCTTACGAAGTCATTCTTAAAGCTCTTGAAGACACCCGTCTGCTTGAGCTGTGTACGCCGGTGGTCTATGGTTCGGCTAAAATCGCGTCGTTCTACCGCAAGAGCCTCGACATGCCTCAGATGCCTTTCAATCAGGCTTCGTCGGCTGAAGAGATAAAAGACGGCACATATAATATAATAAACGTCGTCGGCGAAGACACCAAGGTTGAGCCAGGCGTTTCGTCGGAAATAGCAGGTCGCGCAGCCTTCGCAGCTCTTGAACGTGCGGTCGCTGATTTGCGCGCGGGTGATGTCGATGTTCTCGTAACAGCTCCTATCAATAAAAAGAATATCCAGAGCGATACGTTCAAGTTTCCCGGTCATACGGAATATCTCGAAGCTTCGCTCGGCGAGGAGGGCGATCATGCGATGATGATACTCTGCAACGACAATATGCGAGTGGCGTTAACGACTATTCATATCCCGCTGGCTGACGTGCCGAAGTCTATATCAAAAGAACTTATTGTCGAGCGAATCCGCACACTCAACACTTCGCTCCGCCGTGACTTCGGTATTTCTTCTCCTCGCATTGCCGTATTATCGCTCAACCCCCACGCAGGTGAGGACGGACTGCTTGGTACCGAGGAACGTGATATAATTATTCCGGCAATCGCTGAGGCGAAAGACCGCAGGATACTTGCCTTCGGACCATACGCGGTCGACGGTTTCTTCGGCATCGGCCGCTTTGTCAAATTCGACGGTATTCTGGCGATGTACCACGATCAGGGTCTTGCGCCGTTCAAGGCTCTTGCGATGGACAACGGCATCAACTTCACTGCCGGTCTGCCCTATGTGCGCACTTCGCCCGACCATGGCACAGGATATGATATCGTAGGTAGAGGCGAGGCATCACCCGAGTCGATGCGCCAGGCGATTTATTCGGCAATCGATATTTTCCGAAACCGCAAGCGTGAAGATGCGGCTAACCGTCATCCGTTACGCCGGCAGTATTACGAAAAAGGTTCTGACAACGTTGTGCTCGACCTCGGAGCGGAATAACGATTAACAGCGGTCATCAATCATGACCGCTGATTTTTTTGGTTGTGTGAGGCGAATTATCTATCTTTGCCGTAGAGATTATTACGACATACTTACCTTATAATAACCAAATGAAAAGATTTTTACTCTTCGTTGCGGCGATTGTCGCATTGTTACCATTTGCGGCAACGGCGCAGATTGTAACCACTACCCCTGCAATCCTACAAGAGACTTCCAACGGAGTTGTGCTTACTTATCATGCAGCTTCGCCGCTCGGCAACGGCAAGCTGGCAGGACTGCCCGAGTCGACACAGATTTATGCCCACATCGGTGTCATAATGCGAGGAAGCTCGGAGTGGACGCATGTTGTCACACCCTGGCCGGCTTCCGACGGTTCGAACGCCGACTACGCCAACACTCCGAAAAATCATCTTACGCGTACAGCACCTGACACCTATACATTAAATATCGGCGACATACGCTCATATTTCGGTATTACTGACCCTGCCGAGCAGGTAGGGCGTATAGCCGTCGTGTTCCGCAATGCCGACGCGTCGCTTGAAGGCAAGACAGCTGCCGGCGGCGATATCTTCGTGGATGTATATCCCGAGGGTTTTGCAATGTCGTTTAGCTCCGACGCCACCTCGACCGTTATAAACGAACCGACAGAAATAACCTTCTCCGTCGCCACTACGCAGGCAGCTGATCTTACTATCGCCGTCGACGGTACAGCTATAGCGACTGCAAAAACAGCCACGACCCTCTCAAAAGCGTATAAATTCACATCTAAGGGTTCTTTCAAGGTCACTGCATCGGCGGTTCATGACGGCAAGACCGACACGGAGACAATCACTGTCACATGGCCCGAGTCTTCGGTAGCCAAGCCATACCCCGGAGAGAAGCCTGTTCAGGGTGCTGTCCGCAACGCAGACGGAACCGTGACATTCTGTCTCGCTGCTCCCGGCAAGCAGAGCGTGATACTCGTGCCGTCGTGGAACGATTACGCCGTCAGCGACGATAATGTGATGTATTCCTTTGATTATAACGGTAACCGTTACTTCTGGTTAACTGTCAGTGGTCTCGACGACGATAAATATTATCCTTATTACTATCTTGTCGACGGCACAACAGCTGTCGCTGACCCTTATGCCCGTCTTGTGCTTGACTGCTACAGCGATAAATGGCTCGACCCGGCGATATGGCCCGATATGCCGAAATACCCGTATGACCAATTTGATAATATCATGCTTGCCGTCTACCGCGGCGACATCGACAGCTATGATTGGACGGTCAAAGACTTCGACATTCCCGACCATTCGCAACTTATAGTCTATGAACTTCTTTTCCGCGATTTCACCGGCACGGTCGGCGCGGCTAACGCCAACGGCACAGTACGTGCAGCCATTGATAAAATCCCTTACCTGAAGGCGCTTGGCATCAACGCTGTCGAGCTTATGCCGATAATGGAATTCAACGGTAACAATTCATGGGGCTACAATACCAACTTCTATTTCGCCCCCGACAAAGCTTACGGTTCGCCCGACGACTACCGCGAGTTTATCGACGAATGTCACAGTCAGGGAATAGCTGTCATCCTCGATATCGTGTTCAACCAGAGTGATGGTCTCCATCCTTGGTATCAGATGTATCCCGTCGGTCAGAATCCTTTCTATAACGAAGTCGCTCCCCATGCCTACAGCGTGCTCAACGACTGGAATCAGGGTGGCAATCCGCTTGTCGAGCAGCAGTGGACCGACGCGCTCCGTTACTGGATGACCGCCTACAATGTCGACGGCTTCCGCTTCGACCTCGTCAAAGGTCTCGGCGATAACAACAGCTACGGTGGCGGCACAGATAACTATAACGCTTCGCGCATCGCCCGCATGAAGCGACTTCATGATGTGATAAAGTCTGTCAAAACCGACGGTATTCACATTAACGAAGACCTCGCTCAGGCTAAAGAAGAAATCGAACTCGGCGAAGCCGGCATGCTGCAGTGGGCTAACATCAATGTCGCTTCGGGTCGCCTTGCCGCAGGATGGAACGAAGGTGAGTCCGGCATTCCCTCGTCATTGGGGTGGGGCGCTCCTATTTCGGCGTTCCTTTCAACCGCGCAGGACAACCGTCCCTGGGGTTCGACCGTCTCTTATGCCGAAAGTCACGACGAACAGCGCATCGCTTATTATGTCGATGCAAATGCCAAGAATGCTTCGGTGCGTAATAATTCCTATCGTCGTCTCGGTGCTCTTGCCGCTGAGATGCTGATGACTCCCGGTCCGAAGATGATTTGGCAGTTCGGCGAACTCGGCGACGCCCAAAACACCAAGTCTTCTGACGGAGGCAACAACACCGACCCCAAGACCGTCGTGTGGAATCTTCTCGACGACCCGTCAGCCCTCGCCTTGCATGATACATATCAGGCTCTCTGCCTGCTGCGTCTCAGCAATCCCGACCTGTTTGCCGAGTCAGCTGAATTTGTGACTGCAGGTCTCGACGACGCCCTCTCCATGTCGCGCTACATGACTCTGACGGCGGGTGCAAAACAGATTGCGGTTCTGCTCAACACTTCGATTACCGCTCAAACCAAGACTATCAAGGCTCCGGTTGCCGACGCAGCGTCGATGAAGCTTGTCGTTGCGTCTCCGGGTGTTGACGTCAGCGTCGATAAGTCGGTGGCAGGAGAGATTTCAGCCAAACTGCCCGGCGGAAGTTTCGCCGTCGTTGCGACATCAGACGTAAGCACCGGCATTGACGATGTATTGACCGCACCCGCAGACGACACTGCCGTATATTATAACCTTCAGGGCATCGTGGTGCCTAATCCCGACCCCGGCAAATTATATATCGTCCGTCGCGGCGCTGTCACTACTAAAGAAATAAGGTAATTTATAATCCTGTTATACAATCTTTTAATGAAACTGCTGAGACATGCTTATTAAAAAATCTTTCAAAAAATTTGTAATGACTGCAAAAAATACTTAACTTTGCCGCGGTTACTTAAATCATCAGCCGTAAGGCTTACTGATTATCGAACCGTTTTTTCAAAATATATATGTTTTTATAGATTGTAGATTATTAGAGGGCTCAATTGCGAAATTCAGCCCTTTTTTCATGTCTTTACCGGAACGGTCTGATCGCTGACCGCTTTTTTAACATTTCCACTTAAAATTTCTAATTGTCTGCCCATTACGTTAATTACAGTATATTTTGTTAATTCTTGTAAATCTTGGCGAAAAAATAAGAAAAATTTTTGTTTATCTCGTCAAGAACCTTTACCTTTACAAAATAATTTTGCTAAAACCGAGCCGATTGAAAAATTTTTAATTAAAAATCGACCTGAATTAATACCGAATCAATAAACTAAATCAATAGTACCTGTTAATTATCAATCATGAAACCAAATTTTGCAATGAAACTAAGACTTTTGGTCTCTCTGTGGTGCCTGGTCGCAGCGATTTGTGCAAACGCACAAGTCCTTGTTACCGGTACTGTTACCGATAATACCGGCGAAACAATGCCCGGCGTATCGGTGCGCCTCAAAGGCAGCACGAACGTAGCGGCGGCTACCGACATCGATGGTCGCTTCTCTCTCAAGGTGCCTAACCTGAACGCTACTCTCGATGTGTCGTTCATTGGCTACAAATCTCAGTCTGTCGCCCTCAACGGACGTTCGAATGTCGAGATTGTCCTCGTCGAAGACTCCGAAGCTCTCGATGAAGTCGTTGTTGTCGGTTATGGTGTCCAGAAGAAGGTCACACTCACCGGCTCCGTATCGGCGGTGTCGGGTGCTGACCTCGTAAAGGCTCCTATGCAGAACGTCTCAAATCTTCTTACCGGTAAAGTTTCCGGTATCACCGCAGTCCAGAGCAACGGTCGTCCCGGTGAGGACGGTGCTTCGATTAAGGTGCGTGGTGTCAGTGACTTCAACTACTCCGGTCCCCTCGTGCTCGTCGACGGTGTGCAGATGGATATGAACCTTGTCAACCCTCAGGATATCGAGTCTATTTCAGTCCTCAAAGACGCCTCTGCCGCCATCTATGGTGTCGAAGGTGCAAACGGTGTAATTCTTATTACTACCAAGAGAGGTCAGGAAGGCATGGCAAGAATTTCTTATTCGGGTTCTGTATCATTTGTCCACAATACTGCTCTCCCCGAGTTCTGCGATGCTGAAGAGTATATCTACTGGCACAATAAGGCGTCTATTATGGATGGTGCTACTCCGCGCTACGACGCCGATGTTCTCCGTCGTGTCAAGGAAGCTGCTCCTGATGACTGGTTGGGCAACACCAACTGGTTCAAGGAAATCTTCCGTACCGGCATCACTCAGCAGCACAACGTATCTGCTACCGGTGGTAGTAAGAACGCATCTTACTTTGTTTCAGCCGGTATCATGGACCAGCAGGGTACAATGCGCGGCACCAACTACCGTCGTTACAACGTGCGTTCAAACCTCGAAATGAACGTTGCAAAGAATCTCCGCTTTGCCAGCACAATCTCCGCTTACCGTACGGAAAAGGACTATCCCAACACCGACATGAGCGAACAGAGCGGATACAACCCCTCTTCTCAGGCGGTTTATACCCTCCCTATCTTCCAGAAAGAATATCAGGGTCGTCCCGTTGGTTACGGGCAGGAAGGTCATAACCCTGTCTCTGCTATCGAACAGAGCGGTTTCCAGCGCTCCTACGCTAACCGTTTTGTGGGTACTGCCCTTCTGGAATATGACTTCAAGGCTGTCCATCAGGTTCTCGACGGCTTGAAAGTGTCTCTCTGGGGTTCATACAACACCTGGCACGAGAACAAAGAAGCCTATTTCAACGCTATCGAGCAGTTCCAGGTGCTTCCTACCGATGTCACAACCGGTACTATAGCTTATAAATCAGCCTACGCCAAGGGTCCCGAAAACACTTCTTACAGCAAGTCTTCGGTATGGGACTACACTGCAATGCTCCGTCCCCAGGTTTCTTACAACCATAAGTTCGGTAAAGCCGAAATCGCCGCCCTCTACCTTTATGAGGCAACCAAATACTACTCGAGCAACATCGGTGCGTCGGCGCGCAACTACATTGCTCCTGACCCCGTCGATCTCGGTCTCGGTCTTGAAATTATTCCCACCACCGTCTCCGGTTCTCACGGTCGTTCGTCGAAGGCTTCTCATGTCGGTCGTTTCAACTTCACATGGGACGAGAAATATCTCGTCGAGTTCGCCTTCCGTTACGACGGCTCCTACAAGTTCGCTCCCGAAAACCGCTGGGGCTTCTTCCCCTCTGCGTCTGTAGGTTGGGTGCTCTCTAAAGAATCATTTATGGAAGGTGCCGCTTCATGGCTTGACTTCCTCAAAATCCGCGCCAGCTACGGTGAGTCAGGTAAGGATAACCTTACAGCCTTCCTCTATGAATACCTTTATAAATCACGTAAAGACGGTTACATCTTCCCCAGCGGCGTTTCGATTCCTCTGGTATGGACCGACTCTTACACTCAGAGCCGTAACCTCAAATGGTCATCCACCAAGACTTACAACTTCGGTTTCGACATCGACGTTCTCCGTCGTAAGTTAGGCTTGGAATTCGACGTATTCTATCAGGTGACATCTGACCTTCTCGAAGGCATCGGCGGCACTTATCCCTCGTCGCTCGGCGGTAACACTCCGAAGTGGGAGAACTCAGGTGCTGTCGACAACCGAGGCGTTGACTTCACCATCAAACACGAACTCGCTCCCAACAAAGACTTCAGCTATCGCATCCGCGGTACATTCGGCTTCGCCCGCAACAAAGTCCTGCGCAAAAAAATCAACGATGACCATCCCTCATGGCGCAACACTCTCGGTTACCCGATGGGCGCACGCTTCGGTCTTATCGCCACAGGTCTCGCACAGACTCAGGAGCAGATTGACAACGCTCCCGCCGCTCCTTCGGGCGACATCAAGCTCGGTGACCTCCTCTACATGGATACGAACGGCGACGGTAAGATTATGTACAAAGGTTCAGAGTCTGACTACGTCCGCATCGGTTACGGTTCGCTCCCCGAAATCACCTTCTCGATGAACATGGACTTCAACTTCAAGAACTTCTACCTCAACATGCTCTGGCAGGGCGTTACTCACGTCGACTACCAGCTCAACGGTGTCTGGGGCACCGGTCACTGCGACCACACTCCCTTCACCCGTCCGTTCTACAGCGACGGTAACGCGCCGAAATATCTTGTCGAAGGTTCTTGGACTCCCGAAAACACTGACGCCCGTTATCCGCGTCTGTCTGCAACACCCCGTCAGAACAACGCAGTCGCTTCTACATGGTGGCTCATCAACGGCGAATATCTTCGTCTCAAGAACCTCACATTCGGTTACGACGTGCCTCAAAACGTGCTCAAACACACTCCCTTCACACGCGTCAACATCTACGTGTCAGGTACAAACGTTCTTACATTCAGCCACTTCAAGTGGCTCGATCCCGAGTCTCCCTCTATTGCTTCCGGTTACTATCCGCAGCCCTCAACTTGGTCGATCGGTCTTAATGTCAACTTCTAATCATTCCTAACGATTCCGCAAAATGAAAAAATCGATATTTTTAGCAGCTTTAGCGGTCTTGGCTCTTTCGTCGACTTCTTGTAACGACATTCTCGACATCAAGCCGTCCGACCAGTACAGCTCGGACGCTATCTGGAGCACTGAGACCTCTGCCGACTACTATATAATGGCATCTTACCAGCATTTCAAGGATCACTCCATCCTCGCCGGTCACATCCGCCACTATTATGACGCCTACACCGACCTTTACAAGTCGACTGCATGGCTCGAGAATGACCACATGTATAATAAGGAGTTCATGCTCGCATCTCAGTTCGGTAAGAACAATGCCGCCGACTTCGCTTCGTGGGGCACAGCCTACGGTCGTATCAAACGCGCCAATCTTCTGCTCAACGACCTCGACCGCTTTGCCGACCGCTTCGACCCCGAATGGGTGAAGATTCGCCGCGCTGAAGTCCGCTTCGCTGTCGCAATGAACTACTTCTACATCGCCCGCGTCTATGGCGGCTTTGTTATCCGCACAGATAAGTCCGGTGTCAACGGTGGAACTGACGACGGTCAGAATCCCGAAGATTGCAACCGCGCACGCGCTACTGAAGCCGAGTCTTACGACTTTATCATGAAGACGATGTGTGAGGCTGCCGAAGACCTCCCCGAATCTTGGGGTAAGGGCGGCACACTCGAAGGTCGCGCCACCAAAGGCATGGTCTACGGCTTCCTCTCTCGCGTCGCTCTCTTCGCTAAAGACTGGGAGATGGCTGCAAATGCTGCCGACTCGTGCGCTAAGTATGGTCACTACAAGCTCGTCGACAACTATGCTGACCTTTTCGACTACCGTAAAGACCAGTCTAACCTCGACGAAATCATCTATGCTATCTATTATAAGGAAGAACTTGCAACCCACGGCTTCGATAACGCTATGCGCAGCCCCGGCGACGCAATCCGCGACAAAGTTAACCCGACGGCTTACATCGTGCCAACCGCCGAGCTGGCAGACATGTATGAATTCAAGGATGGTCAGCCGTTCAATTGGGCAACCTGGGAAAGAATCAAAGTTGACGGTAAAAGCCTTTCTGATCCTTACACAAGTCGCGAACCTCGCTTCCAGGCAACCATTCTTTATGACGGTGCCGAATGGGAAGGTCGTACTATCCAGACCTATGTCGGTCTTACTTCGGCTGTTCCCGACGGTGTCGACAAAAGCGTGACATGGTCTCGCGCTAATACTCCCAAAGGTTACACTTGCACAGGCTACTACATCCGCAAATACCTTATGGAAGATAACAAAGACTTCCGCACCAAGGGCAGTATCAACACTGAAATCTGCCTCCGCTACGGTGAAGTCCTTCTCAACAAGGCGGAAGGTCTCGGCATGCAGGGTCGCATCGCCGAAGCTCTCGTGCCCCTCAATGAGGTCCGTGCACGTGTCGGTCTGCCCGCACGCACTCTTGAAGACGCTCCCAACATTTCGGCTTTCATGAACCTTCTCCGCAAGGAACGTGTCTGCGAACTCGCCGGCGAAGGTCAGCGCTACTGGGACCTCATCCGTTGGGAACTTGCTAAGGAAATCATTGACGGCAAGTCATTCCACGGCGTTGAAATCAAGTTGGGCAAATCAGGTTCGAAATCCTATAAAGAAGTCGATATCGATGACGGACAGCTCCGTATGTTCGAAGACCGCTACTATCGTCTCTCTCTTCCCGCCGATGAGCTTACCAACAACAAACTCGCTGTCGACAACCCCGGCTGGTAATCATCCGACATTCTCCAACAACTTAATATCACGTTCATTATGAAAATAATTAAATATATTCTGTTCTCTCTCGTCGGACTGCTCGTTTCAGCCTCTTTCTCGGCATGCCAGTCTCCGGACAAAGAATTTGAACATGACAACAACCTTATAGCCTGGATGCAGCTCTGTCTGCGTCCCGGCGCACAGGGTCTCCCCGGCGTTATCGAGGAGTATGACGCGCAGGGCAATCTCGTGCCTTCCGACCAGGTGACTGTTGAGAGCGTCCAGGGCGGCTATGGTGTAATCTCTTTCGTTCTCGACCTCGACTACAAGGGCGAATACAACCCCGAGCACTGCTACCTCAACACCTCGCTGACTTTCGACGAAGTGATTAAACCCGGTCTTGCCGGCATCAAGGATATTACCAACCGTAATGCCGAAGGCGTGGCGCAGGGCATCAAGATTACCGTTCATTCAGGCATCGGAACAACCCGCGAATACACCATCATCGGCTACTTCGACGGTGAATACCAGGTTGCTCCTGAAGCATCAGAAAATTAATTCCTAACGTTTTTTATCTTAGACAGAAATGAAACTCAATAGCAAACACTTCCTGACTGCGGCTGCCTCTCTGTTGGCTGTCCTTGCAAGTTCTTGCAAAGATGATGTCACCGACACCCTCTCGGCGAGAGCATACATCGAGCCCGATGCGTTTTATGTCCCCTCGGCTGTCGACAAAACCCGCATCTACAAGGCGCAGCTCAACGCCACTCAGGATACATTCTTTATCCGCGTGCCTCAGAACGTCGACCCCGTCGCTGAACTCACCGGCGCGGTCCCCTCGTTCTATCTCAGCCTCGGCGGCTCGGTTACACCTCCGATGACCGAAGCCCAGAATTTCGCTGACCTCGACAATCCGCCCAAGTACACCGTTACTTCCGCCGATGGAGGCTCAATCCATACCTATGTCGTTAGCTACACTGTCGTCGACCCGCAGCCTATGGACTTTGGTGAAGCTCCTGCAAACATCGACCGTTACGCTGTGGCTAAGGTCGGCGAGAACGGCTTCGGCTTCAACGGCGACATCATCGGCTCGCCCGCTTTCTGCGGCATGGACCATGTTGCCATGTTCTCCCGCAAATACAACACTATCCGCATTTACGATTTACCCTCGCTTACTGTTTCTGAGACACAGCTCAACACTGCGCCGTTTGCTCTTACTGACGTCGTCGCCGTTACCTCCGACTCTAAGGGTAACCTCGTCGTTGCTGTTGGCGGTTATGCAGCGGGTCACACTAAATTCTACTATTATACAGCTCCCGACGCGGAGCCTGTTGAGCTCAACGGTGAGACCCACACAAGCGTCGAATACGAACCAGGCGAAGCTGCCATGATGGGCACCTATATCAGCTGTACCGGCGACATCACAGGTCAGGCGGTCATCGCCTTCGGCGGCGAACGTGACGAGCTCGGCACTCACTACAAGTACTACGTTACCGGCGGCTATCTTCGCACCGACAACTATGAAACTATCCACACCGGCTATCCTTCTAACGACATGAACGAGTTCCAGATGATTTCGTTCTTCTCTACCAAGAAGAATTCCGCTTATCTCGTCGGTGACTGTCAGAAGTCAGATAAGCAGCAAGACGGCATGCTGGATGAGGTTACTATCCGCGTCAACGATAATCTGGGCAACACTATCGCCATGGCAGACTACTATAACCCCGCTTACAATGGTTGGAGAAATGAGTGGTGGCAGCGTAGTGGTCAGGCTACGGTCAAGAAAGGTGCCCGTCGTCCGACCGTCCACGCCATGAACCTCAACGGCGTTGAGTTTTCTCTCTTCTCTACCGGTGGCGGACCAATAGTGGATAAAGAGACCAAGCCCGGTGAAAAAGGGGGTGCACCCCAATTGGAACGTACACTCATTACCGACAAGAATCTCAGTGTATATTACACCGACTACAGCGCATTCGAGGGTACATGGCTCATAAAACTCGGCACTGAAGAGGCTGCTCCCTGGATTGACTACGCCTCAGGTGCCGGTATGATGTGCGACTGGTGCTTCGATGACGAAAAGCAGGAAGGCTACATCGCCGTATTTTACGAACGCCGCGCCCTCATGATTTATAACGTAAGCTGCATCAAAATGCTCTAATCGACAAATCCCCTCCATCTAATACTCGCAGCGCCATGCCACATCGGTCATGGCGCTGCTGCTTTCTCCCCCCCCGCATGGGCTCTCCGACTTGTCTGACCATGTCTGACTCGTCTGACAAACCGACCCGCTCGAGAAAATTGTGCATCGTGCATGTTGATAGGAGCCAAATCACTAATATTATTTTCTCATGGTGGAAAAAATGTTTATCTTTGCGAATGAATAATATATACTGATATCTGTGAATATTTACCCCTGCGTATATTATGATGACGGGTCGGTGCCTGATTTCCTGAATATTCCTGAAGGAAGCATGGTGCGCTTTTCTCGTACTTTTATCGAAATTATTCAAAAGGATTCTCCTCGGAAGACATTCGGCTTCTCGGTCGCTATGCAGGGCGTTAGATGTTATGACCTTGACGAGGCTGTAATCTCGTTAGGGGGCAATAATCAGAGTTCGATGGATTGTATGCTTCGGATTGCTCACTACGACGCGTTAAAAGGGCGATTCTATAATCCGCGATGGCTTCTTGTGGAATTCAAACTCAATTCCCAAAAGTCTCAGCAGGATAAGGCTGATCTTCTGAAAAAGGTCAGTCAGACAGAAACGGGACTGAAAAATGAATGCATTGACCCTTCCCGTAATTTCATATATAACGATGACGTATATCCTGGAAAGAAAAAATTATTTGAAAGTTGGAAACGTGGGTCTAACGGTCAGCTTTATAAGAATTGGAACTGCTTTTCTCCAACAACGTTTGAAGGATATCTGTTATTTAAGGAGAACTTGCCGTACAAACCCATAAATAGCGAAGCTGAGATACTTGCTCCGTTTCTTACATGCGAAACTTCCGAGAAATTTGACAGTCAGTTAAACTATTGGCGCCAGCGTGCCGAAGAATATAAGATTAAAGGGAATGTCGAAGAATATAAATGGATTTTGCGTTCGCTTAAAGAGATATTTAATGATTGGATACAAGACGTGCCCGACCCATCCGAAAAAGAATATATGATTGAAGAGTGGAGCTTTCTTGACAAGTTTGAGTAATTAGATGATTAACATGGCCTTTACAGATAATAATAGATTGATATGAGTACATATAATTTCATAATGCGTAACTATCATGCAGTGAAAGAAGCTGACATCGATATAGCTGGTCTGACTGTTGTTGCTGGAGTGAATGGTTGCGGAAAGTCAACGATTGCCCGCTGGCTGAGTTATGTTGTCAATGTGCTTAACAACTATGATAAACATGTCATTGCCGATGCTTGTGACTCATATAATGAATTGGTAGATATATTATATCGCGCGACAAGCATTTCCCCTTCAATGCGAATGGAATGGAGTGGCGAAAGCCGCAGTTTCTCGCCTTCTGAAGGGTTGGATGAGATTCGTATTTCCTTCAAGGCTCTTGTCGACCGCTTCTCCAGGCTGATGTTGAAGTTGCGTCCACAGACGTGGAATATGAACCGCAAAAGACTCTCATCTCTCTTTGACCTTGTTGCAATAGAAGATGAACCACTCCATGAATTTATAAGACGAATCACCGAATATCTTTATCTTGAGGATGAAAAAATATATGATACAGCTATAACAAGACTGAATCGTCACACACTTAAAAATTGGAAAGAAGTCCTTTTAGATAGGATTGACTTGACTATCGACAACGCTAAGATTGACCTGGGCTTTAAGGAAGATGGGGTCACACTTCTTGGCGAAAAAGACTTCGCTCTACCCTTGATGCTCCGTAATGCAGTATATATCAACACACAGGAAATATCTGCTGCCCTCGGACCTTCCTATCAGAATAATGGCGATTTGTGGCGGTTGCTTCTGAAGAAATCCGAGCCTGCAACTACTCAAGGACGTACTATCGCCAAAATGATTAGGAAAATTATCGGAGGTGAAGTCGTTGATTCTAAGGTGGGCGTATTTACTGGAAGACGCGACCGTTTGCATTATGTCCGTCCCGATGGGCTTGATATCGTTTTGCGTGGAGCTGCAACGGGTATTATTTCCCTCTCGATTCTTCTTCAGCTTCTTGAAAACGGTTGGATAACAGAAAACACTATGCTCGTTATTGACGAACCGGAAGCACATCTTCATCCGCAATGGATTGTTGAATATGCACGGATTTTAGTTAAAATCAATAAAATGATTGGAGCAAAAATTCTTGTTTCAACCCATAACCCTGATATGCTCGCTGCATTGCAATCAATATCTGAAAAAGAAGGAACACTTCCCCGCACAGACTTCTATCTTGCTGAGAAAGTAGACGGCGAAGACCGTTATATTTATAAGCATCTCGGACAAGAAATCGGTCGAATTTTCGATTCGTTTAACATTGCTCTCGAACGCATCGAACTATACGGCTCCTCCGCCCCTGCCGCCGCATAACCCCCCCCGCATGGGGTGATTGGTTTTAGTTGGGTGAGATTTTTTT
>CAMWNF010000022.1 GCA_947175535.1 uncultured Bacteroidales bacterium | reverse complement strand
CAGTAAGCGCTCAGGAGCTAAAGCTCGAATGTCTGCGACGCAAATACCGCGGATTACTTTCTCAGGCAGATGTGTTCCCATCTGAAGAAAACTGGAAATTCATCATATCAAATCGCCTTTCAGGACTCGGAGCAGGACTTTATCGTAAATATCTTGTGGCAAATTTGTTGGACGAAGAGCAGCGTTGCGACTACCATATTCTTGCCATAGATAATTTTCCGCGTTATCTTCGTGTGATAGAGCGTGATGAAGCGTTGGAGACTGTTTATTCCGACAGCCTGACGGACACTGATGCCTTTATAAGTCTAATATATGATTGTGAGTTGTTCGACGCCGGACGTATCGGCGACCTAATTGATGGCGGACATCCCGATATAGCTGCCGAGCTTCTCGAAGCGTACCAGCCGGAGTATGACGGTGATGATATCGACGCGATGCAGTTTCTGCGCAATAAGTTTGATAAATTGCCTTCACTCGGGTCTATCGAGCTTCGTAAAGGTCTGTTCAAGACCGAACGCCGATATATTTGTCCTGAAGGGCACGAAAACCCGTGTGACTCAATATATTGCATGGAAGAAGATTGTGGAAAGGATATAAAAGGGTTGACAAAAGCCAACCGGGAGGCAATCGACCGTTTCACCGAACGCATCGCTGTGCTTCGTGAAATGCTTGATTGACATAACAGTCTATTATTTTAGATAACTTGTTGTGATTATGAAGAAAGGAATAGTAGCCCTTGCTCTTGGCACGTTCGGTCTTGGAATGACCGAATATGTGATGATGAGTATATTACCTGATTTATCTCACGATTTCAATGTTTCCATCGCAGAAGCCGGACATTTGATATCTGCGTATGCCATAGGAGTTTGTATTGGAGCGCCACTCGTGGCTGTATTTTTGAGAAATTGGCGGTTAAAACATATTCTGATGTTGCTGATGGTTTTCTATGTGATTGGAAATCTACTCTTTGCTTCGGGGTCAACATTTATGACCGGTATAGTCGGGCGTTTTATATCCGGACTGCCTCACGGAGCCTTTTTCGGAGCGGGATCGATAGTTGCAAGCAGACTTATGCCCGATAAACAGACAACTGCTGTTGCTCTTATGACCTTGGGTATGACTATTGCCAATCTTGTCGGAATCCCTATAGGCAGTTATGTCGCCAATACTTTTAATTGGCGTTGGATATTTTATTTTGATGCTGTATGGGGTGTAGTGACCTTTTGTTCTATTTGGTGGCTTATCAAGGATATGGGTGCTTTGCCCAAAACTACAATTAAAGGAGAGTTTAAATTCTTGAAAAGAATGGCTCCTTGGTTACTTATCCTTGCTACTGTATTATGTCAAGGTGGAGCTTTCGCAATGTATTCTTATGTCAGTCCGATTATGTCGGAAGCCGGTCTCGCGATGAAATATATGCCCGTTATGATGATAATAGTAGGTGCAGGCATGTGTTTGGGTAATTATTATAGCGGGGTAGTGAGTGACCGCATCTCGCCTGAGAAGACAACCCTTATAGTCGCGATAGTGATGACCGCTGCACTAATCATTACATCAGTTGATACATTCAGCATATGGACCGCCGGAACGACAGTTGTCGTCGCGGCTACCATGCTGTTTGCCTTGTCATCTCCCATGCAGCTGATGCTGATTGAGTATTCGCCTGGCGGTGAACTGATGGGCGGAGCAATGGTTCAGGTTGCCTTTAATCTCGGAAATGCCTTGGGTGCATATTTTGGTGGACTGCCCATCTCTGCGGGTTTCAGACCCGAGGCGTCATCGGTTGTGGGTGCTGTGATGACAGCAATGTCAATAATTGTCATTCTATACTTTATCCATCGTTATCCTGCGAAATCAACAGATAATAATCGCATAAACCCTAAATGATTTTCCAATATAGCGTCATCGTCAATCAGGAAGCATGGAATAATTTCAAATCTTTCCCTGTACTTTATCAGCGCGTGTGCATTGACAACGTCCAACGGGTAAGAAAGTGCAAAGAATTGTTTGATTCACGATTAAAAAAGTTGATAGATGCAAGCGAACGCGGAGAAATGTACGGCGAATGGAACGACGGTGGACGTTTGCTTGATTATTAGCGTAAGTTTCGAAAAAATTGCTTAATTTTGATGTTCTAAAATGATAAATTGATGGAGCAGGGATTTTTTACAGCCGAAGAGACGAGACAACTCGTGCCGTTGTGCCGCTCGCTTTTGCGATATGGTCGCGGTGTGGTGACTGATGATGACTTCAGTCGTCTGCGGGCTTTTGTAAAATCGGCGGTTGAAGCTGATGCCTACAAGCGCGACAGATTTGGTCTGAATCCCGTGCTTCGAAATCTTGCGGCGTGCGAACTGCTTTGCGAACGACTGAGTCCCGACCGTAATATGGTTGTGGCGATGATGCTTTATAATCCGTTCCGTCGTCAGTTTATCAGTCGTGAACAGATTGTGAAAGAGTGGGGTTCTGATGTAGCCAAGATGGTCGACGGACTGAATAAGGTCTCCACCCTCTATAGCCGCCACACTCTTGTCGGAAGCGAGAATTTCCGCAACCTGCTTCTTACGTTCGCTGAGGACATACGCGTAATCATACTTATGATTCTTGACCGCCTTGCCCTGATGCGAGCCATAAATCATCATCCTGACCAGCGTCAGGTGAGCGACGTAGCTTACGAAGTCAGCTATCTTTATGCTCCGTTGGCGCATCGTCTCGGTTTATACAGCATTAAATCAGAGCTTGAAGATATGTCGCTTAAATATACTAACCGAGAGGTGTATACTCAGATAGCGCATAAACTCAATGAGACAAAAACAAGCCGCGACGCATACATAGATGACTTTATAAAACCGGTTAAAGAGAAACTTGAGCGTGAAGGTCTGAAGTTCGAGATAAAAGGTCGTACAAAGTCGATTTCTTCTATCTGGAACAAAATGAAGAAACAGAAAAACGACCTCGAGAATATCTATGATTTATTTGCCATACGTATTATTCTTGACGTTCCGCGTGAACGTGAAAAGAATGAATGTTGGCTGGCATATTCGATTGTGACCGATATGTACCGTCCGAATCCGTCGCGACTGAAAGACTGGCTCAGCATACCGAAAAGCAATGGTTACGAATCACTCCACATCACAGTTTATGGTCCGGAAAATAAGTGGGTTGAGGTTCAGATACGAAGTAAACGCATGGATACAATCGCCGAGAAAGGTCTCGCGGCGCATTGGAAATACAAAGGCATAAAGAGCGAAGGCAATCTTGACGCATGGATGAACAATGTCCGCGATATCCTTGAAGCTGCGGAAACAGGTCCGATGGAGTTGATGAAGAACATGCGCATGGATGTGTATGACAAAGAAGTATTCGCATTCACTCCTAAGGGCGATTTGTATAGACTGCCTTTAGGTGCGACACTGCTTGACTTCGCGTTCAGCATACATACTAATGTCGGATGTCAGTGTACCGGCGGACGTGTCAACGGTAAGAATCAGAAAATCAACTATAAACTGCAGAGCGGCGACACGGTTGAGATTTTCACCTCGACCCAGCAGGTACCAAAGCAGGACTGGTTGAATTATGTCGTGACATCGAAAGCACGGAATAAAATCCGTGTAGCTCTGAAAGAACAGGAGAGCCGTGTCGCCGACCTTGGTAAGGAACTATTGCAGCGTCGTTTCAAAAACCGCAAGATTGACCTTGACGAGGCGATTCTTTCAAAGGTGATTAAGAAACTCGGTTCTAAAACCGTTACGGAATTCTTTACGAGAATAGCTGACGGTGTGCTCGATGTCAACGAAGTTGTGGAGGCTTATGTTGCGGCGACGCATGTCACGGAAGATGGAGAGAAGATTTCGGCAAGCGAGTACACCATGCAGCCGACCACCACTGAAGAGCATGCTAAAACCGCTGATGATGTACTTGTTATCGGTAATAATATCAAAGGCATAAATTATAAACTCGCCAAATGCTGTAACCCGATATATGGTGACGATGTCTTTGGCTTCATATCATCGGAAGGCGTTATAAAAATTCATCGTGCCGATTGTCCAAATGCAGCCAATATAAAGGAAAAATACCCTTACAGGCTTATTAAAACACAGTGGAGCGGAAAGCTCGGGTCACAGTTTGGGGCTACCCTTCGTATAGTCGGAAACGATGATATCGGCATTGTGACAAATATCACCTCTATAATTAATAAAGAAAAAAATGTCACTCTGCGCAGCATAACCGTAGACAGTAACGACGGTCTTTTCCAAGGTTATCTTATCGTAGGTGTTAACGACACTACATCGCTAAATCAGTTAATAAAAAAAATAAAGACAGTAAAAGGAGTGAAAGATGTTCAGCGTAGTAAATAAAATATTAATGTTTAGCTGCATAGCGTTATTATTGGCTTCGTGTGGCAATTCCGACCGAGACGCGGCATTACAGTTAAGTCAGGAAGCGGAAAATGAAGTCAAAGCCGGTAATTATAATGAGGCGATAACTCTGCTTGATACACTTGACACCCGTTATGCGGCAGAAGTGGAGGTCAGGCGCTCGGCGATGAAATATAGGGCGATGGCAGTTGAAGGAGTGACTATCAGACGTATCACTGCTGTTGATGATACATTGGCGCAATTAAAGGCTAAGTTAGAGCAATTTGAAACCCAGTTTGATTATGTCGCCAACCCGGGAAAAGGCTTGGGCGGTAACTTTGTTGCAAAATCACTCGTAAAAGGCTCTTATGATATTTTACCTCGCATTAACGATGAAGGTTATTTTACTATTTCTGTAAAAATAGGTAAATCAATCGGCTTCGAGAATATAACTTTTGTCGGAAAAGAGGGTAGTGTGTCAACCAAAAACATCGATTCTTCGAGACTTGTAAGTGTCGAAAACAGCGAAATGACAGTGTTGCAGCAAGAAGATGTCACACAGGCTATAGAATGGCTGACAGATAATGATGGAGTCGACAGGTATGAACTTGTTGGTTCAAAATCGACAGTCAAACAGAAACTTTCTCCGATAATGCTACATGCGATAGTTGAAACATGGCAGTTCGCAGAAGCAAAACAGGCGTATAGACTTGCTTTGATAGAGCGTGAAAAACTCGAACGAAAATTGCAGTTGTGCCGAAATCAGCTTGCCAATGTAATTGATCAATGATAGATTGATTATTTACGAGTAGTTATATTTTATATCTATAAAGGTTCGGGATGGAAGTTCCGGACCTTTTGTTTAACAGATGCTAAAAAAACAAGTGTGTTGAACCAAATCGTTCCTACTGTGGTTTATTAGGTAAACAAACAATTAAAAATTACAACAATGAAATACGAACAGCCTGCCTTACCTTACGCAAACGATGCCCTTGCTCCTGCAATCAGTAAAGAAACAATCGAGTATCATTACGGAAAGCATGAAAAGGCTTATATTGATAATTTGAATCGCCTTATCAAAGGCACTGAATACGAAGATATGGAACTGGAAGAGATTATCCGCCATTCTGAGGGACCGTTGTTTAACAACGCTTCTCAAGCATGGAACCATATTTTCTACTTCTTTACATTCAATCCTCATCCTGCTTCTCACGAACCGACAGGCGAACTTCGCCGCGCGATTGACCGAGATTTCGGTTCTTTTGAGAAATTTAAGGAAGCGTTTGTCGAAGCAGGCGTAGGTTTATTCGGCTCAGGCTGGGTATGGCTTTCAAGAGACGAAGACGGTCGCCTTTTCCTTACACAGGGAAAGAATGCAGAAAGCCCTATTTCATCGGGTCTTACACCGCTTCTGACATTTGACGTCTGGGAGCACGCATATTACCTCGACTATCAGAACCGCAGGGCAGATGCATTGAAAGCACTGTGGGACATCGTCGATTGGGATATTGTCTCAGACCGTTACTAAGATAAACAATGATTAACTGATATAAAGCTATACTGACAGAAACAGTTTAGATAGCACTTTAATTTTAAGCATAATGTGATGAATGGGAAGGGAGGTACTCGTGAGAGCACCTCTTTTCTTTTTTGCCACAACGGTATTATATATTCAGACTGTCGAAGTAACTGCAAACGCGAATATAAAAGCAATAAGTATCATTATTAATTAATCATTTATTTGAAGATATTTCACAGCTTCTTCAATCACATTGCCATTACCGAATATGACGCTTTTGGTTTCCTCTACTATCACATCGGGCTGTATGCCGACTCCAATAAATTCTGTGCCATCGGCAAGTTTTTCGTGTCGGGTGCAAATTCTGCCGTAATAACCCCAGCCCAAATCAATCATAATTGGGTTACCTGTGCTTCCGCCAGTCGGAGTACCAACCACTTTGCCACGTTTTGCGTTTTTGAAAAGGACGGTAAAATTTTCTGCTGCAGAGAATGTAGAGCCGTTGACAAGCAGGATTATCGGTTTATCATATTTCGGCACCTCGTCGGGATAAGAAATGCAAAAAGGAACAATCGAATCAGATGCAACAGTTTCACGTTCCCATTTCTTACCCCATGAAGCGTATGCAGCTTCATATTTAGGCGTTTCCCACGAGGCTTGCGGTATGGTGTCGGTAGCAAGCAACATCATGATAAACTGCCCGACCTGACTGTTTCCGCCTGTATTGTCGCGAATATCAATGATCAAGCCCTTTGTCGGAAGGATTTTTTGTTCATAAAGCATTAGAAATTCCTGATCATTAAAATAGTTGACCTGAAAACTCGGTATTCTCAATAGTCCTATGTTACCGGGAAGCGAATCAAACTTAATCGACATATCCGGATTTACAATACCCCAAGGGGATTGTCGATTGTCTGTGATGTCGAAGGTCTTACCATTACCATTTTTGAAAGTCAGTTTTACAGGAACACCGCGATTACCTTTAGTGAGATTAACGGAATTGAAAGGATATGTGGCAGACCATTGTGGAGTTGATGAAGGAATATAAGGCACCACATATTTGTTACCATATTCGATAACCGGCATATCATCAATGGCAACTATTTCGGTTCCCCGGCGAACACCTTTTTGCGTATATTCGTCTGAAAATACGTCCTTAACGAAAACTTTGTCGCCGATTCTCTTATGACTTATCGGAGCATAAGTTACATCGGCACTGAATCCGATGCATGTATGTCCGTCTTTCAGCATATTGGCAAAAAGTTGCAGTTTGTCGCTGAATTCTTCATCTGAATGGGTGTTGACAAAGTTAGGAAGTTCAGCACGACAAATGCTGTCGTAGTTTTGTGCAAACTTGTCGTAGCCGGCAAAATTGTATTTTACTTCCGATGCAAACCGGGTTGCGATAGCAGCCTTTTGATAAGGCGTAAGGTCATTCTTTGCAAAAGCACATTGAACCGGGACTATTACAAACAAAATTACGGCGAAAAAGCACACCGAATTTAGAAATGGGGATTTACTCATATCATTATTTTTTATGTCAAAAGCTAAAAACGGTAACTGGCGATTGTATCCCTTGATGTTTCAATTTCGATATTGGGTTTATTATATCTAAAATACGAATTATCATATCTTCCAGTCGTTATCGAAACCCTCTTTTCCAAGCTACACGAGGTACTGCATAACCCAAATACAACGGAGGTTATGAAAAGAAACTGTAAAATCCGAGAGCGATTCAAATTCTTCATAATTGCTATGTTTTGATGCAAAATTACTGCCATTCGAACTCATGACAAACTACAGCGCCTTACATTCGCGAATGTAAGGCGCTGATATTCAATGGAGATGGTTTATATTTCTTACATCTCCTAACAAACGTGTAATTTACTCAAAATATTGGAGATATTCCGTTTTTCGAGAAGTATCACTCTTTGAAATAGCTGATTTCAGACGAGACTTATAAACGTACAGATTCCTTATTTCAGTATCGGTAAAAATGCTGATAGCGGGAAGAGAGAATCCACAGAACAAATACAAGGCTATTTTGTATTGAGACGGGGACATTTTGGGAAAGTCGGTAATGAAGTGTGCCATAAGATTCTTCTTGTACCCGTTTACAATCCCTGTCAAATCATCGATGGCTTCTTTTGTTCCGAAATTAGATAGTGCGTTCTTTACCTCTGAATAGATTCTTTTTTGTTCCTGTATTGTATCTTTACACTCAAAATAGGTTGCGGCAAGTCCATCAATAAGATTGAATCGGGTTTTGAAAAGCTCGGAAATCCTTGACGACATATCATTATTCCGACTATCACTTTTGAATAGATTGTCCTGTAGCATGTCTATTCTAAGAATGTCGTTTTCATGTTCAAGTCGTAGCAATCGGTTACGCTTTTTCATTAAGATATATGTAGCCACACCCGCAATAACAGTCAATAAAGCAATAAGTAAAGCGATGTATGTTCGGTTTCGAGCCTCTGACGCCTCTAACCATGCCTGTCTGGTTGCAGAATCGTATTTTATATTCAGTGCGAGACTGCTTTCTTCAAGATGCCGTTCCGACATTGTATTATTTAAGGCGATGGATCGCAAGCTATCAATTCTTCCAAGTTCTTGCTTACGCTCCATTTTTTCAAGAATGTCATACTCAACGTTGCGGCAAAGATATTCATCAGAATAATTATGAGGCAGGGCAATAGCTTTATTAATCAATAATTCCGCACTATCAAGGCTGTTGGTATGAATACAGGCTCTTGCCCAATGGGCAAGCGTGTTTGAATTCGGAGAATTATCTTTGGAAATTCTGTTCCATATATCGATAGCTTCCTGACTCCTTCCGTTAACATCAAGAGATCGTGCAAGCTGATCAAGAAAGTATAATTTATAGCTTTCAGTAGAATAAGCAATTACATCATCCTTGAGCAAAAGCATGGAGTCAAGTGCAAGCTTGTAGTCAGTTTTTACAATCAATGCCCCGACAATTGCCATTCGTGCATCAATACTTTGCTTACGATGGCGTAATTCTTTAAACAGCTTTAGTGATTTATTAGCATAATGCTCACTGACAGTTCCGTTGAATCCGTTTGTATATACTTTAGACAGATAGAGGTAAATAAACGCCAAATCAAGCTTATCGTCAAGTTGAGAGGCCAGAAACTCCGCATCTTTCAATAATTCCAAACATGAAACAGGATTTCCCTGATTTTTAGCGATTTCATATTTAATTATAAGAGACTTAACCTCGTCAGTAGAGCCATCTCCGTCAAATGCAGTAATAGCGCGGTTTAAATCTGTACACGATAGGTTAATTGGTGCTGAAAATACGGTTGAAATGTATGCTAGCATTAACGCACGGCGTTCCTTTTGGCTCTCTGATATAGTCAACGTGTCCATTTCGACAAGGATTGAATATGCAGAGTCAGGGCGCTCTATCATTATATCTTCTGCTTCTTTTAATGTCTTGGCATTCTTAGAACAAGAGCAAATAAGTAGAAGCAATATCGAAATTAAGACTGTATGTCGGATCATTAACCCCACGATCAGATGACTTCTAAGTCGGCTTCGAGGCGTTGGCGGACAACTTCATACATTACGACTGCTGCCGCAACACCGACGTTAAGCGAACCTATATGCCCGAACATGGGTATGGACACTCGGGTATCACATAGTTTTAATATATCGGGGGAGATTCCATGATCTTCAGCACCCATAACGATTGCAACCGGACCTGTGTAATCACCACGTGTGTAATTGAAATCGGCCTTTTCAGTCGCGGCTACAACCTGATAACCGTTATCTTTAAGGAAACGCACGGCTTCATACAAATTCCTTTCACGACATACAGGAAGATAATTTAATGCTCCGGCCGAAGTCTTTACTGCATCTGCATTTACGGTCACGCTGCCTCTTTCCGGAATGACTATGGCATTGACGCCGCAGCATTCTGCCGTACGAGCCATACCACCGAAATTACGCACATCAGTAACGCCGTCAAGTACCAATATGAAAGGTTGAATGCCGTCTTCGTACAATTGGGGAACAATATCTTCGAGTTTCTGATAAGGTACTGCCGATAGTAATGCGATGACTCCCTGATGGTTCTTACGTGTTATACGATTGAGCTTTTCAACCGGTACGCGTTGCATCGGAACTTTATAATGACGGGCGAGTTCATGCAGCCTTGCAGCCATTTCACTATGAAGGTCTTTTTTAACAAGAATCTTATCAATATCGCGTCCGGCTTCAATCGCTTCTATCACGGCGTGAATACCAAATATATATTCGTTTGCTTCCATATCAGATGAAGAAAATTTAATTGAACAATGATTTTGCGGCTGCTATAGCTGCCTGATTATCAGTTGAACCGCTTAGCATCAGAGCAATTTCACTGACGCGTTCGTTCTTGTCAAGTTGTCTTATGCTTGTGTTGGTAGCGTGTTCGTTATCCTGTTTATAGACTTTGAAATGCGATTTGCCTTTGGCGGCTACCTGTGGCAGGTGAGTTATGGTAATCACCTGTATGCGTTCGCCCAGCGATTGCATCAGTTCTCCCATCTTAGATGCGACTTCTCCCGAAACACCTGTATCTATTTCATCAAAAATGATTGACGGCAGATGCATCTTTTTACTAACTATAGATTTTATCGCCAGCATCAGACGTGATATTTCACCTCCTGAAGCAGTCTGCCCCACGGGAAGAAGAGGTTGATTCTTGTTGAATGAGAACAAAAATTCGATTTCATCCATGCCGGAGCTATTAAGTTTACCCGTGGTCACGGCAATCTCGCAACGCAGATTTTTCATGCCGAGTGGCTCGGCGGCATTACGGAGTTCCTGGGCAAAATCTGTTGCACATTTCTGACGGGCTTCGGAAATCCGACGGGCTATTATGACTGCCGCTTTTTTTGCTGCACGTGCATCGGTTTCAAGAGCGGTAAGCAATTCATCGCCATTCTCAATCATCTCTATCTGCGCACTCAGACGTTCGCGAAGTTCAATCAACGCATCAGCACTTTCGACATGGTGCTTTGTCTCAAGAGAGTAGATTTTTGCCAATCTGCTTTCTATTTCATCGAGTCTTTCCGGGTCTGAGTTGTATTCGTCATTGTATGCCTCAATCGAGGATGCGATATCGCGTATTTCAATAAGAGCGGCATCGAGACGCAATGCAAGTGCTTCGGCATCTGGTATGCTGTCAGAGAGTTCTCTAAGTGCATCGGCTGATGTTTCAAGAGCTGTTATAGCATTCTCATCTCCATTCATCGGAGCGACGGCATCGGCTATACTGTGTTTGATATCAGCCATGCCGGCAAGAAGGTCGCGTTCGGATTCCAGTTCGGCATCTTCACTGGGGCGTAAATCCATTTGGTCAAGTTCTTCAAGCTGGTAGCTTATAAAATCGGCTTCAGCTCGACCACGTTTGACCATGTCACGCGTTTGTGAATATTTTTTCAGCAAGCATTGATATTCGTGGAATGCAGTATGATATTCAGCCAACAGCCCTTCGTTCCCTGCAAGACTGTCGATTATTCTTAACTGATATGCCGGGTCGGCAAGTAGAAGATTCTGGTGTTGTGAATGGATGTCGACTAATCTTATCGCCAGTTCCCGGAGTTGATTCAGATTGACAGGGGAGTCATTGATAAAAGCTCTTGAACGACCGTTCGGCGATAATTCACGCCGCAATATCACATGGTTTCCGTCTGCATCAAGGTCATTTTCTGTGAAAAAGTTTTCGAATGATTTCGGGTCTTCGAGAAAGAACTCAACTTCAACAACAGATTTTTTAGAAGAGTCTGTAATGACTTTTGCATCTGCCCGTGCTCCTAAAATCAATCCAAGTGCGCCCAGCATTATTGATTTACCGGCACCCGTCTCACCTGTGATTATATTAAGACCTTCTGTAAATTCAATATCGATATGCGAAATAAGCGCATAATTACTGATGTGGAGTGACCTTATCATTATTTGTCAGAACCGTTTTTGATTTTTTCGAGTCTTTCCTGCTCGGTAGGATATATCTCCTGAAGGATATTATATACCTTGCTGCGTTCCTCGGAGTTTGCCTTTGAGTAGATGTTGACAAGTTCATCGAGTTTTGCATCTTTGAACATCGATAGCCCCACTGACATGGGCGCCGATGAATAAACCTGACCTATAACAGACATCGTTTCTGTTATTTTCGCTCTCCCTTTATCAGGGCTGACTGACATTTCGTCAAGACCCCGCCGGTGATAGTCATACATCAAGTCTCGTAATGATTGAGTCGACTGGTCGGTGAATGCCGCAAGTACCGCACTGCGGTTTTTCGTATCTTCAAATGCTTTCCATCCGGGTTCTCCTGATGACTGAGCCTGCTGAACAATGGTTTTCAAACGCTCGAAATATGGTTCTCCGCCTCGTGGAGAAAAAGAATCATAGTCCAACGCGAGTATCAGGTATGCATAGAAATTCAGGATTGCGGTAATCTGACTTTCCATGCGGTCGAGAGTAAAAACAAGCGGCTCGTTTTCCTGATAATTGAAATCGATTTTTGTGTCTTTGAAGTTAAGCAAGGTTGTTGTGTAGGTGCTGTTATAAACAGGTCTGCTTGATTGCACCTGAAGGTCTCCTGAAATTTTTCCGTCTGTGTATTCCTTGACAGTGAAGAACAGCCGGCAATCAATCTTTTCGTTCGCACCGAACTGGTTATTAGTGAATATGTTTGAGTTCATATATTCATTCATAGCCTGTTCGAGGGTTGTGAAAACCTGTTTGTAAGTTCCTTCAACCTGGTCGGAATTAATCTCTACCTTGCAGTTGAGTTCCTGCGCTGATATATTGAACGCAAAAACTACAGATGTTAAACATAAGATATGTCTCAATCTTTTTTGCATAGTTCTGTAACGGCGTCGAGAATATCTTCGGCAACCTCGGTTTTAGGTTTTAGGTCATAATCAGTCCGAGTGTTATCAGGATAGCAGATAGAGATTTTATTCGTGTCAGTACGGAATCCTGCGCCGGCTACCCTGAGTGAGTTGAGAACAATCATATCGAGATTTTTTCTTCCGAGTTTCTCAAGCGCATTATTGATTTCATTATCTGTCTCGAGGGCAAAACCGACAAGTATCTGACCGTCTTTTTTCTTTGAACCCAAGGTCGCTGCTATATCCGGGTTTTTGATAAGAGCAATGCTATCTATGCCGGTAGTTTCTCTCTTGATTTTTTTGTCTGAAACTTCTGTCGGTGCATAGTCAGCTACAGCGGCAGTCATTATCGCTATGTTGCAGTCCGGGTATGCTCTTTCGCATTCTGCAAGCATTTCTTTTGCCGATTCAACTTTAACGACACGCACTGACGGTTGGGTAGGGATAATTGATACTGGTCCGGAAATCAACACGACTTCAGCTCCTCTCGCAGCAGCACAATCTGCAATAGCATAACCCATTTTACCGGAGGAATAATTGCCGATAAAACGAACCGGGTCTATCTTCTCATATGTAGGACCTGCTGTCACGAGGATTTTTTTCCCTTTAAGAGACAATTCTTTTTCAAAAAACGTATCTAATGCCTTGACAATATTTTCGGGTTCCTCCATACGTCCCTTGCCGACAAGGTGACTTGCCAGTTCTCCTTCCGCAGGTTCAATAATATGGTTACCATATGACTGGAGCAAACTGATGTTTCTTAGAGTGGAAGGATGACGCATCATATCCAAATCCATCGCGGGAGCTACGAAAACAGGAGCTTTTGCCGACAGATAGGTTGTCACAAGCATATTATCAGCCACACCGTTTGCCATTTTTGCTATTGTAGATGCAGTTGCCGGAGCGACTACCATTGCATCAGCCCACAACCCTAAATCGACATGCGAATGCCATTCACCTGTGTTAGCAGTGAAGAATTCACTTATGACAGGCTTACCGCTCAAGGTTGATAAAGTAAGAGGGGTAATGAATTCTTTCGCATTAGGAGTCATTATCACCTGTACATCCGCTCCTGCTTTTACGAGCAGACGCACAAGAGAAGCTGATTTATAAGCAGCAATTCCGCCTGTTATGCCTAATACGATATGTTTGCCTTTGAGCATATCGGGATGAGGAGGTTTATTTAGATTTTTTACGCAATTTGATTCGGGTGAAAGCGTCCTTTGTGTTTTTTGTGAAATCACCCTGCATAATCCATGCATAATAACCAGGATCGCTTCGAAGGACTTCTTCTGCAATACGACCTTTGTATTTGCCGAAGTTGATGATTTCACGTTTCTGGTCGTCATATACAAGACGTCCTACAAAATCGACATTTCTTGATTGAGATGCGAATTCTGATAATGCATCGACGTCGGAAGGCAAATCTTCGTAACGCTCGAGCTGAGCTTTGAGCACTTCATATGTTGCCATTGTATCGGCACTCGCGCTATGTGCGTCTTCCAGGTCTTTTCCACAATAAAAACGATATGCAGCCACAAGTGTACGAGGTTCTTTCTTATGGAAGATAGTCTGGACATCGATAAACTTAGCTTTACTGAAATCGAAATCTACATTTGCGCGCTGAAACTCCTGATCAAGGAGTGGGATATCAAATCTATTGGAATTGAAGCCGGCAATGTCGCAACCGAGGAACAGCTGGGCAAGTGATTTGGCAATCTGACGGAATGGAGGTTCATTGCGAACATCTTCATCAGTGATGTGGTGGATGGCTGTGGCTTCAGCCGGAATCGGCATTTCTGGGTTGACACGCCTTGTCTTTACAATCTCAGTGCCGTCAGGCATAACCTTCACGATTGAGATTTCGACTATTCTGTCATGTGCTATATTGGTACCCGTGGTCTCCAAATCGAAGAAAACGATAGGGCGTCGAAGAGTGAGTTTCATTGCTCCGGATTGAATTATTTTATATCGGTCAATCAGAATTCACCTACAGTCATAGGCATGAGGAGCATGAGCAATTCGGTTCCTTCTGCGTCTTCAGTTGGACGGAATAGCCCTGGACGACCGGGGTCTGAAAGTTCAACGATGATATCTTCGGTCGGGATTGTATTGAGGATTTCAATGAGGTAGGGTGCGCTGAAACCTATAGTCAGTTCCTGACCGGTGAAAGAGCATGCTACCTGTTCGCGTGCGCTTGTGCAATTGCCTTGATCGCTTGATTTGAGAAGAACACGTTCGGGGGTGATGCGGAATTTTTCGAGACCGAATGCCGGGTCAACAAACACACCCACACGACGCACTGCGGTCAGGAATGAAAGACGGTCGGCTGTAAGTGTGTAAGGATTATTCTTTGGAATAACACGATTGTAATCAGGAAAACGACCGTTGAGGAAGCAGCATTTGAATGTGAACGCTTTACTCTCAATAGTTGCATTCTTCGAATTCATAGTCACGGTCATGCTCTCATCTTTAGCGAAAACATTCTTTATGATGGTTGCGGGCTTCACGGGCAAAAGACATGAACCTTCAACTCCAGGAGCAATGTTGCGGCAGATATAGCGTACGAGTTTACGTGTATCTGTTGCTACGAAAGTTATGGAGTCGGGTTTGATATCAAAGAAGATACCCATCATCATAGGACGTAAATCGTCATTGCCCACGGCGAAAATCGTATTGTCGATGCCTTTTATTAGGTCAGATGGAGCGCAAGTGAAAGTAATGGGCTCTTTTTCGTCGGGGTCAGGTTTGAATGCAGGATATTCGTCACCTGTAATCGCAACGAGTGTATAATTACCGCTTGCATATTCAATCTCAATCTCGAGAGTTGTATCATTGATAGAAAATGAAATCCCTTGGTCGGGCATTTCGCGAAGGAGTTCAACGAGACGGCGTGCGCCGATGCAGAAACGCCCCGAGCCTTCAGCTTCCGTTACAGGGATGCGTGCAGTTAAAGAATTTTCAAGGTCAGAACCTGTAACAGTGAGGACGCTGTCCGAATCGTTCAGCTCAATCAGAAAGTTGTCGAGTATGGTCAGGGCATTCTTCGAGTTGATGACTTTGCTGACTGAAGAAACTGCGCTGTAAAGAGTTTTGCTTGGTACGTTGAACTTCATATTGTTGTATGTGATTATGTTTTTATTCCTATTATATAAACATGCAAATATAGCAATAATAATCGGTTTCACCAACAGTGAAAACGGTTCTGATATGAAAAACTGAATAAGTATAGATTATACTAGGTGGCTGTATCCGAGTTGTTAAAGTTCTTCTTTAAGGAATGGAGCGGTTGGAGAATCAGTTTTGATGATTTCTTCGGGTGTACCTGTGGCTATTATTCTGCCTCCGTTTTCACCTCCGCCGGGTCCCATATCAATAATGTGGTCGGCACATTTAATAACATCGAGGTTATGCTCAATTACAAGGACTGTGTTACCTTTGTCGACTAATTTATTGAGAATATTCAAAAGGGTATTTACGTCTTCAAAATGGAGACCTGTAGTCGGTTCGTCGAGTATAAACAATGTTCGCCCGGTGTCTTTCTTAGCAAGTTCTGTCGCCAGTTTTACACGCTGATTCTCTCCTCCGGATAGCGTTGACGATGGTTGTCCAAGTTTAATGTACCCCAAACCGATATCCTGAAGAACTTTAATCTTTTTAAGAATGGTAGGAATGCCGGCAAAGAACTCGACCGCCTGATTGATGGTCATATCGAGAACATCGGCAATGGATTTGCCTTTATATCTGACCTCAAGAGTCTCACGGTTGTAACGTTTGCCACCGCAGACCTCGCAAGGTACAAGGACATCGGGAAGGAAGTTCATCTCTATTGTCTTATAGCCATTGCCACTGCATGCCTCACAGCGACCACCGGCAACATTGAACGAGAAGCGTCCGGGTTTATAACCACGGATTTTTGCTTCAGGCAATGTGACAAATAGCGAACGGATGTCAGAGAAGACACCTGTATATGTGGCAGGGTTTGAGCGCGGTGAACGTCCAAGAGGAGACTGGTCGACGGTCACAACTTTATCGATGTTATCGATGCCGATAATTTCACGGTAAGGGAGCGGTTCCTGAATCGAACGATAGAAATGTCGGCTTAAAATAGGTTGGAGGGTCCCGTTGACGAGTGAAGATTTGCCACTGCCCGAAACTCCTGACACGCAGGTCAGGGTGCCGAGTGGCAATGTAAAATCGACGTCGCGAAGATTGTGCCCGGAGCAACCGAGGAGTCTGATTTCTTTTCCTGAACCTTTGCGGCGAGGAAGAGAGGGGGTGATTGCCTTATTCCCGTTGAGATATTGAGCTGTAAGCGTGTCGGAGGCAAGCATTTCTTTCGGTGTTCCCTGAAAGACGACTTCTCCCCCTTTACGTCCTGCGGCAGGTCCGATGTCGACAACGTAATCGGCTTCGAGCATTATATCTTTATCGTGTTCAACTACAATTATTGAATTGGATGCATCGCGTAATCGTTTTAGCGATTCAATCAGACGATGATTATCTCGCTGATGAAGCCCGATACTCGGTTCATCAAGGATATATAGCACGTTGACTAACTCGGAGCCGAGCTGTGTAGCAAGTCTGATGCGCTGGCTTTCGCCACCAGATAAAGTCGCTGAATTACGGTTGAGTTGAAGATAATCGAGTCCGACATCGACAAGGAAGCCGAGTCGGCTGCCGATTTCCTTAATAATTTCTGATGCAATGGCACGGTCTTTTGTATCAAGACGATCGAGCACGGTTTTCGTCCATTCATGAAGTCGACCGATGTCAAGACGCGTTAAATCGGCAATGTTCTTATTGTCGATGAAGAAATGAAGGGCTTCGCGGTTAAGTCTGTCGCCATGACACTCAGGACAGACGGTGCGAGAGAAGAACTGTCCGCTCCATTTCTGAGCTGCCGCTCCTGCATCGTCGGACTGCTGCATCTCAATGTACTTGACAAGTCCTTCGTATGATGAGAAGTAATTAGTAGTACTCAATGTGTCGTTCTTCAGAACAAGGCGTTCGGTCGTGCCATTAAGAATGTCATTGATGCAATCTTCGCTTAATTGATTTATGGGTGTTTTAAGAGTAAATCCATATTTCTCGCATATAGCTGATATCTGCCAGAATATCATGGAGTTTTTATACTTTCCGAGAGGGAGGATGCCACCATCATGTATTGATACAGAATCGGCAGGGATGATTTTTGAGCGGTCAACGATATTGACAAATCCGAGCCCTTTGCAACAGGGACATGCACCTTGAGGAGAGTTGAATGAAAAATTATGTGGAGCCGGTTCGCTGTATGATATACCTGAGACCGGGTCCATAAGTTTTTGGCTATAATGGGAGATGCTCTCAGCCTCTACATCGTATATCATTAATTGGCGGTCGCCTTGACGCAACGCATCTGTCACGGTGTCATGAAGGCGGCGGACATCTTTGGCTGCGACTTTAAGACGGTCGACCACTAATTCAATACTGTGATTTTTATAGCGGTCGAGTTTCATTCCTGGGGCAATCTCCTTTAATTCACCATCCACGCGAACGTTAAGAAAACCTTTCTTGCGGAGATTTTCAAATAATTCCTTGTAATGACCTTTGCGGTTATTGACAAGCGGCGACAATATGTAAATCTTACGACCGTCGAATTTCTCTATTATAAGATTAACGATTTTCTCTTCTGTGTATTTGACCATTTCTTCTCCGCTGATATAGCTGCGCGCGTGTCCGATGCGCGCAAATAACAGACGAAGGTAATCATATATCTCAGTTGTAGTGCCAATCGTACTTCTCGGATTTTTATTGATAGTCTTCTGCTCAATGGCAATGACCGGACTTAGTCCACCGACGTGGTCTACATCCGGACGTTCCAGGGAACCGAGCATATTACGTGCATATGAAGAGAACGTTTCTATATAGCGTCTCTGTCCCTCGGCATATATTGTGTCAAATGCCAAAGATGATTTGCCACTTCCGCTAAGACCGGTGATTACGGTCAGAGAATTATGAGGAATATCTACGTCGATGTTCTTTAGGTTATTGACTCGCGCACCGATTACGTTGAGCGAGGTAACAGCCTCTGTTTCTGTTGTCGATGTATTGCTGTTTTTATTGATTTTTGCCATGAAATGGAAAGAGAGAGGATGATACAATTAGTTAACCCATGCGCTGTTATAAACCGTCTTGGGTTGTTTGGAACGATATAGGGATTCGTTTTTAGGTACTTTAACCTGATAAGTCTTACCTGCTTTATTGGTGAGCGAGCGAGAGCGAATCCATGGATTTTCTTCTTTAAGCTGGGCATATGATATTCCGTGGTTCTGTGCCCATATAGCCCAATCTTCAACCGGACCTGACACCTCGACTATCTTACAATCAGTGTTGCGGTATAATTGGTTAGGAGATAGTTTGTAACCGTAGGCTGACGGATTTTCCAAGATGGTTTTTATAGCCATAATGCGGAATACATAACGTGAGGTTTCATCATTCAGGTATAAATCAAAGGAATTATCTGAAATCTGTTTCTCGAGTTCCCCTGATATACGTCCCATCCCGGCATTATATGATGCCATCACGGTCGGCCAATCTCCATATTTCTGAAGCGCTTTTTTCAAATAGCGACATGCAGCTGCCGTTGCTTTTTCAAGGTTGTAGCGTTCGTCGATTTCATCGTTGACTTCAAGACCGTACTGCTTTGCCGTAGATGCAAGGAATTGCCAAAATCCTGCAGCTTTCGCAGGAGAGTACGCGCGCGGATTAAGAGAACTTTCAGCGCATGCAAGATATATCACATCTGCCGGCACTCCATTTGCCTTTAATATAGGTGCAATGATGGGGAAATATTTGTTTGCACGTTTCAGCATTAGCATGGTTGAGCCATGACCATAAATCAATGTTGTCAGTTCCCGGTCAAAACGTTCGTACATATCGTTTCTATCCAGATTGACATTTTTTCCACAGAAATTTATATCAGATGGTATTTGCGGGCTTAAAACCTGAGCATATTCACTTTCAACTCGTGGTTGAGACATTGGTTCAGCGATAGTTTCAATCGGTCTCCATATGATTGCCGATGATATCACAGCCGCAGACAATATTATAGTTGATATTGTTTTTTTCATAAATGATTGACGCTAAAGATGAATAATAGATTGTAGTTGTTATTGCAATAGAAATTATTCCGTGGATTCGCCTGAATGGAAGTTATCCTTTGAATTTATTATGTTTATATCTCCGCTTAATTTATATTCTCTGCCGTCTGCCCCGCGGGCTTTAATCACGTAGTAATATGTTCCGGCAGGTACATATTTACCTTTATATTTACCATCCCAACCGAGTGAGGGGTCAGTAAATGAACACATCTCGACACCCCACCTATTGAATATATGGCAGTCGAAAGATACGATGGATTTGTAACTCACTTTCCATTCGTCGTTCACTCCCGGTGTGGATTTGGGGGAGAAGGCATTGGGACATCGCAAGTCAGATTCGCCGATAGAAATCTCGTAGACCGAACTGTAATATTCACAGCGTCCATCATCGTTTGCTGCAAAAAAGCGTACATAAGTATTACCTTGTTCCCGAAAAGTATATGAAAAATCTGTCTGATTATAGCGGTCATCAATAGGGTCGAAATCAGGGCTACTTGAAAGTTGCCATTCGTAGAAAGAGGCAGCATCGGAGACTATTGCCGAAAAGTTGATTTCACAAGGTGCAGAACCTCCTAAAGATGTACCCTGGACTTTTTGCTCGTTATCTATATCGCGTTCATTCTGTTCAGCAGTTGTTTCAGCAGAAATCGCGGAAGCTTTTATGGTAGGCGTTTCAACTGATATATCTCTCTTCCACTCTTTAAGGAAGCGGTCGCCTTTGAGTGTGAAATGGGTATCGCAAAGTGGAGAATCTACAGAAACTAACGAATTTATAGAGGAATACGACACAGATTGCTCTATCTGATGATATGCATTTGCATCTGCGTCAAATTCAAGCGTTGAATATGTGAGGGTAATGTTTCTGTCAAGTGTCTCGGGTCTGCCATTCAGTGAATAGAACGATATAGGAGAAGCGTTGCCCGCAAAATGAAATGCGGTGCGTTGGCAATCGGAGTTGTCATTGTCGATAGTAAACTCTGAGACCGAGAATTCGTGATTACTGTAGTTTACTACCCAAAAATAATGACTTTTACCATTGACCTCAGCAATATAACCGCAATCATTGTTTTCTAATGCAATTGAGCGAGAAGTGCCAATTGGTTCGGCATAAGCTGCTCCGCTACTGGAAAATCGAGACCATTTTACATTAGAACTACCTGTATATGACATTGTCATGCCATTTGCATTATTAACCACATATACTGCCTCAAGTCCGGTAGAGGGAGTAGGTGAGGTAGTTATGACTGATTCCGCAGACCCTTCAAAAACTACTTGAGTTTTGGCTGATATTGCAAATATTGATAGTATGATTATGGTAGCGAGAAACTGTTTCATCGTTGCAGATTGGTGTGTAGTATATACAAAGTTAACGAAAAAAAATGTGTTAAACAATCGAATCGGTAAGTTTAATGCTTTTTTATATTAAGCCCTGTATATAAAAAGAGATCGCCATAAATATTACGACGACCTCTTGTCTATGAAAAAATGCTTGATTATGCTTTATAGAAATCGAGCTGAGCGGGGTTGAAGTTTGCTATGAAATCAGCATGTTTAGCTACTTCAGCCTGAGCAAGTTTATTGTAAACGGTAGCTGATTTAACAAATGTTTCGTTGCGGTTGGCATCGTTGAGCAGGAGATAGCCCATAATGATATTACCAGCCATTTCCACCATGCGGCGAGCCATGAAGTCTGTATATGCAGTGTCGTTTACAGCTGCAACGGTTTCAACTGCTTTTACATATTGTTCGGTCATAGCAGCGAGGTTGTCTTTCAGACCTTGAAGCTCCGGTTTGTATTCCTGGGATGCATAGCTGTCGATAAGTGCTTTATATGTGCCTGTGGTGACGTGACGAATTGCAGCTACAACCTGAAGCTGTGTGGTGCCTTCGTAAATAGAGGTGATACGGGCGTCGCGATAAAGACGTTCGCAAGCATAGTCTTTCATGAAACCTGAACCGCCATGAACCTGAATGCAATCGTAGGCGTTCTGGTTGCAATATTCGCTACCCATACCTTTAGCCATAGGAGTAAGCGCATCAGCGAGTTTGCTATAGTGCTTCATTTCTGCACGTTCGTCGGCAGTAAGGCTGCGTTCTTTTGCTATGTCTTCATAGAGTTTGTACATGTCGACAAAGCGAGAGCATTCATAAAGGAGTGCACGACTGGCATCGAGTTTAGCCTTCATTACAGAAATCATTTCTGCAACGGCAGGGAATTCGATAATGGCTTTGCCGAACTGCTTACGGTCTTTTGCGTATGCGAGTGCTTCGCGATATGCGAGTTCGCTTACGCCTACAGACTGAGCCGCGATACCGAGACGGGCACCGTTCATAAGAGCCATCACATATTTGATAAGACCGAGACGACGGTTGCCGCAGAGTTCTGCCTTTGCGTTCTTGTAAACAAGTTCGCAAGTCGGAGAACCTTTGATACCCATCTTGTTTTCAATACGCCGAACGTTAACACCTCCGTCACGTTTATCGTAGATGAACATTGAAAGACCACGACCGTCTTTTGTGCCTTCTTCAGAGCGTGCGAGAACAAGGTGGATGTCGCTGTCGCCGTTGGTGATAAAACGTTTTACACCATTGAGACGCCATGTGCCGTCTTCGTCCTGAGTCGCTTTAAGCATTACAGACTGAAGGTCAGAACCAGCATCGGGTTCGGTGAGGTCCATAGACATTGTCTCGCCTTCGCATACGCGGGGGATGAAGCGAGCTTTCTGGTCTTCATCGGCAAATTCGTAGATTGTCTCGGCGCAGTCCTGAAGACCCCAGAGATTTTCGAAACCAGTGTCGGCACGACTAACGATATCAGCTGCCATGATATAAGGAGTGATAGGGAAGTTGAGACCTCCGAAGCGGCGGGGCATTGACATACCCATCAGTCCGGCTTTACGGCATGCGTCAAGGTTATCGACAGTTCCGTCAGCATAGATTGCGCGACCGTTAGCACACGACGCACCCTGATGATCGACACCTTCGGCGTTCTCTGCGATAAGACCGCCACAAAGATCGCCTACGATTTCGAGGACTTTGTCATAGTTGTCCATAGCATCCTCAAAATTACGGGGAGCATAGTCAAATTTTTCGGCGTCAGAGAAGTTGCGTTCTTTGAGCTCAACAATCTTCTGCATCAAGGGATGATTGAGATGATGCTTAAGATCGGGATTGTCAGTATAGAAATTAGCCATTTGAGTCGATTACTTAGAGTTCTTTTTGTAATATTTGATAAGTTTGGGCACGACATCTTCCATATTGCCGGTAATTACATAGTCGGCAATGGAATTGATGGGAGCATCGGGGTCATTATTAATAGAAATAATGATTGAACTTTCCTGCATGCCGGCAATGTGCTGAATCTGACCGGATATACCGCAGGCGATATAAAGTTTCGGACGAACTGTTACACCAGTCTGACCAATCTGACGGTCATGTTCGATGAAACCTGCGTCGACAGCTGCACGAGAAGCGCCTACCTCGCCGCCAAGAGTGTTGGCGAGGTCAAAAAGGAGCTGGAAGTTTTCCTTGCTTCCTACGCCATAACCTCCGGCAACAACGATGGGTGCGCCCTTGATGTTTACTTTAGATTTTTCAATGTGACGGTCGATGATTTCAACTACAAAGTCTTCGTCTTTGACGTATTTTGACGGTTCGAGATTGATAACTTCACCCTTGTAGTTTTCATCGCGGATTTCTTTCTTCATCACGCCCTCACGGACGGTTGCCATCTGAGGACGGCAGTCGGGGTTAACGATGGTTGCAACGATATTGCCGCCAAATGCAGGACGTATCTGATAAAGAAGGTCGGTGTATTCCTTACCTGTTTTGGGGTCTTTGTGGTCTCCGATTTCGAGTGATGTGCAGTCGGCTGTAAGACCGCTGTGGAGACAGCTCGATACGCGGGGACCGAGGTCACGACCTATGCAGGTAGCACCCATGAGGCAAATCTGCGGTTTGATTTCCTTGAAAAGGTTAATCAGTACAGATGCATGAGGATTGGAAGTATAAGGGAAAAGACGTTTGTCTTCCACTTTGTACAATGTATCGACACCGTAAGGAAATACCTGTTTTTCGATGCCATCGAGCTTGTCACCGATAACAACAGCTTCAAGTTTAACTCCGAGACGGTCTGCGAGAACGCGACCTTTGGTGAGAAGTTCAAGGCTTACGTCAGCCACTTTGCCTTCGTCGTATTCGCAGTATACTATTAGATTATTCTGTTCTGCCATAATGCTTAAAAGTTGGAGAGGCGATTAGCCGATTGTATGGTTAGTAATGAGTTCTTTGATGAGGTCTTCAATCTGCTCGTCATTGTTGTCGAGACGACGGCTTTCCTTGGCTGTGAAAACGACATTTTCAATAGCTTTCACTTTTGTGGGAGAGCCTGCGAGACCAATCTGTTCGGGGTCTGCATCGACATAAGCTGCACTCCATTCCTCTATGTTGAGATAAGGACGAGCATCAACGAATGCTTGATCTTCAGCAGTGAGTTTTGCTTTTTCGCTGGGTGAAACAGCGTATTTGTATTTCATCAAACGACGTGCGTTGCGAGGACGGCATTCTGCAGCTGAACCATTTACGGTGACAACACAGGGCAGGGGAGCCACTACGGTTTCAACGCCGTGCTCAAGACGGCGGCGTACTGTAACTTTTCCGTCCTTTACGCCGAGAATTTCTTCTGCATAAGTCACTTGGGGAATGCCAAGCTTTTCAGCAATCTGAGGACCAACCTGAGCAGTGTCTCCGTCGATAGCCTGACGACCGCCGAGGATGATGTCGTAGTTGCCGAATTTTTTCACGGCCTGAGCGAGAGAATAAGATGTGGCAAGAGTGTCAGCACCGCCGAGTGCACGGTCGGTAAGCACAATACCAGCATCAGCTCCACGGAATATGGCTTCGCGGATAATCTCAGACGCACGGGGAAGACCCATTGTGAGCAGAGTGACTGTAGAGCCGGGATTCTCATCCTTAATGCGGAGTGCCTGCTCAAGGGCATTTAGATCTTCAGGGTTAAAGATAGCAGGGAGAGCGGCGCGGTTGATTGTGCCGTCTTCCTTCATCGCATCTTTGCCAACATTGCGGGTGTCAGGCACCTGCTTTGCGAGCACAATGATGTTTAAACTCATAATAAAGATATTAAATGAATTATTAAAATGATTTCTAAAATATAGTTACGTCATGCAAAATTACGTAAACTGCTCGGTATTACAAAATTTATATTCCTTTTTCTGAAATTAAAGGAGTGTTAAACTTTGTCATGCGGGCTTATTATTCATAGCTGGAGCCGTCGAAACAGTGTGTGCAGACCTTACATTTTGGCAACCCTATAGCATCAATAAGCGTTTCAAGGGTACAGAAGCGAAGAGAGTCAAGACCGAGATCTTTACGAATTTCCTCCACCATCCGGTTATAAGCTTCAGAACCAGCTTTTGTGAATTCTTCGAGCGGTGCTTTGAATCCTTCCTCCTCAAGTCGAGCTATGACACGACGAGCTATAAGTTCCATCTCACTCTTCGAGGCTGTGAAGTTTAGGAATTTGCAAGGGTAGACCAAAGGCGGACAAGAAATGCGTATGTGTACCTTTTCCGCTCCGGCATCACGTATATCCTGAACGTTATCTCGTAACTGCGTGCCGCGGACGATTGAGTCGTCACAGAATGCAACTCTTTTGTTCTTTAACAGCGAATTATTTGCGATGAGTTTCATCTTGGCAACAAGTTCGCGACGTTTCTGACTTCCGGGTGTGAAACTTCTCGGCCATGTCGGAGTGTATTTAACCATGCCGCGAAGATAAGGTTTGTTGATGGCGGCAGCATAGCCGAGTGCCATGCCTGTTCCGGAATCCGGAACAGGACTAACGAAGTCAATTTCTTCGGAATCTTTTCCTTCTGCCGTATGTAATCCTATTTTATATCTTATTTCATCAACGTTTTTGCCTTCATAGGAGCATGGGGGATAACCATAATATACCCACATGAAGGCGCATATCTGCATATCTTCGCCGGGAGCTTTCAATTGTTTGATTTCATCAGGCGTGACAAGGACTATTTCAGCGGGTCCTACATTATAGCACGATTTATATCCCAGATTGGGGAATGCGCAGTCTTCCGTAGAGATTGCATGTGCACCCTCTTGTTCGCCGATAATCACCGGTGTACGTCCGAGTTTGTCGCGGGCGGCAATTATGCCTTCTTTGGTGAGGAGAAGCATAGAACATGAGCCTTTCACCTTGTTATAGACATTTTTTATACCCTCGACATAATCTTTGCCTTCGCTTATCAATGCGCCGATAAGTTCCGTCGGATTAAGAGTGTCATAACTATGTTCGCAAAAATGTCGCCCGGCATCAAGCAGTTCTTTTTCAAGCTCCCTGATATTGTTGATTTTTGCCACAGTGACAAGCGCGAACTTTCCAAGTCGGCTGTTAATTATTATCGGCTGGGCGTCTGTATCACTAATCACACCTATGCCCATGTTGCCTTCGAATTCATCAAGATCTGCCTCAAACTTCGTGCGGAAGTATGAGTTGTCTATACTGTGAATCTGGCGGGAGAACTGACCGTTGTGTAGGGTGGCGATACCAGCTCGTTTTGTACCCAAGTGACTGTTATAGTCAGTTCCATAAAATAAATCGTTGACACAGTCGTCATGTTTGACGACTCCAAAAAAACCTCCCATATAAATCTTTATTCTTAGATATTACCTAAATATGCAGCCCCGAAGGTCGGTCGGACACTGCGGGGCTGATTTGAAATTGTTTTATTTATTACGTTGTTTAGCGTGTTGCTCCACCCAACGGCGCGCATTGACGAAGGCATCAATCCATATGGTAACTTCATCATTTCTGCGAGAGCGGGGATAATATGCGCACTGCCAAGGATAAATCGCGCGTTCGAGGTGTGGCATCATGGCTACATGACGACCATCCGCTGATGCGAGACCGGCAACAGAGCCTTTTGAGCCATTGGGGTTGCCTGGATATGACGAATAGCTGTACTTAGCTATGACATTTAAGTCTGATGTTTTACCGGGGAAGGCGAAACGACCTTCGCCGTGAGCTACCCATATACCAGTTCTTACACCTGAAAGAGACCCGAACATGACAGTATCATTTTTCGGAACGGATACTGTGACGAATTCCGATTCGAATTTGTGTGAGATATTATGGAGCATTTTCGGACGCATGTTATCCGGTAAGCCGAGTAGGTTTAGTTCAACCATGAGTTGACATCCGTTGCATACTCCCAAACTCAGAGTGTCGGGACGTGAGTAATACTTTTCAAGAGTCTTGCGTGCAGTGTCATTCCATTTGAAGCCTCCAGCCCAGCCTTTGGCAGAACCAAGAACATCGCTGTTAGAGAATCCTCCACAGAAAACAATCATATTGACATCATCAAGGGTTTCTCTTCCCGACATGAGGTCGGTCATATGCACATCTTTCACATCAAATCCGGCGAGATATAGAGACCAAGCCATTTCTCGGTCTCCATTCACGCCCTTTTCGCGTATGATTGCCGCACGTACTCCACTCCTTTGTCCATCTCGTTTCTTTGTAAGACCACGCGACGCAAGTGAACCGTTAAAGCCAGATGGCAGGATATATTTCAGAGGCTGACGTTTGTAGTTGTTGAAGCGTTCTGCCGAACATCCTCCGGCTGTTTGCAGACTATCGAGAAGATAGGATGGTTTGAACCATACATCGCGAAGCCAGTCAATGCCGAACAAATGTTCGTTTTCATCGTGAGTGACCATGATCACGCGCTCTTCGGCTGGACAGGCAATTGGGAAATATTTGACCTGTGCATTGTCGAGTATCGCCTCGACGCTGTCTTTTTTAGAGTCTTCAACCTGAATTACAACCGCAGGATTTTCGGCAAAAAGTATTTTTACAAGGTCGGACTCGCCATACATCTTGAAGCCATCGGTGTAGACTTTAAGACCACCTTTGACATTAGCAAAGGTCATTTCAAGGAGAGTTGTTATAAGACCGCCTGCGCTTACATCATGCAAAGCAAGAAGTTTTCTTAATTTTACGAGTTTTTGAACAGCGTCGAATGCTTTGACGAATTTCTCCGGTTCGTTCACTGCGGGAACATCAGAATCAATCTTTCCAAGGGTCTGAGCAAGTGCAGAACCTCCCAGACGGAGTTTGTCTCCTGAGAAGTCTATATAATATAATGTGGAGCCGCTTTTATTTACTATGACAGGTGATACAGTCTTTCTTATATCGGCGACTTCTCCAGCGGCTGAAATTATTACCGTTCCCGGAGCATATACTTTCTTTCCGTCGGGATATTTCTGTGTCATCGAAAGGCTGTCTTTTCCGGTCGGAATATTTATGCCGAGATTGCATGTGAAATCGCTACATGCTTCAACTGCATTATAAAGAGCGGCGTCTTCTCCGGGGTTGTTGCACGGCCACATCCAGTTTGCACTCAGAGAAACTGATTTCAACCCGTTTTTAAGGTTTGCTCCTACAATATTCGTCAAGGCTTCCGCTATGGCTATACGTGAACCGGCTGCCGAATTTGCGAGAGCTGCCTGAGGAGCATGACCGATTGATGTGGCAATACCAGTCTGACCAGCGTAATCAAGGGCGACGACTCCACAATCGCTTAATGGCAACTGGATTTCACCTTGACATTGCTGACGGGCGATGCGACCTGTAACCGAGCGATCGACTTTATTCGTAAGCCAATCTTTACAAGCTACCGCTTCAAGAGAAAGCACATCTCGAATATATTTGTCAAGTTTGTTTATCTCAGTTTTGACACCTTCGTATTTGGCTTCAACAGTGGTGTCCTGCATTACAGTCTTTGGTGAATTTCCGAACATATCCGCCATGGCGAGATC
>CAMWNF010000021.1 GCA_947175535.1 uncultured Bacteroidales bacterium | reverse complement strand
TTATCGGCGACTCTCCCACAGGTTCGCGTGCGGCTGCCGATAATGGATATCCCGGTGACGGTGATTTTGAGGATGGAAATAATGAAGACCCCAAACTCAGTGAAAATCTAATCAACAACGCCTATTTTGTATTTTATGACGAAGACGGCGAAGTCGTTGGCGACATCGTTCCAGTTGAACTCGATGACAAACACATCAGCGAAACCCTTATCGGTAACACTGTTGAAAAATCTTACAAATCAGTTGTCGCTGTTGGGGTAAAGAAAGGTGAGAAAATGCCTACTCAGGTCATCTGTTACATCAACCCCATTTCTCCCTCGACCCTTCAGAACCCCCTCAACATCATTCAGACTATTTCTCGTACATCTGCTTGGTCGACTATCGGCGGTGGTGACACCAAATATTTCGCTATGAGTAACTCGGTTTACTACCCCCGTGGAGCGGCATCTGCTGATAAGGACCTTCCTCAGGTTGCTGTGCCTATCCCTGACGGCTATCTCTACCAGTCCGAAGCAGAAGCGGAAAAAGCTCTCGGCACAGAAAACACCCTCAATATCTATGTCGAACGCTATGCCACAAAACTCCAGTTCGAAGCAAAAAATCCTACCGCCTATAAAACGGCAACTCGCGTTTACAAGCGTAATGCCGACGATAACGGTTACGAGACTACAGTCAATTCATCTACTACTCCGCTTGTAACTTTGTCATTCACCCCTCAGTATTGGGCTGTCAACGCCGAGTCTAACCGCACATACGTCATCAAATCATTCCGTCAGGAAAATGCACAAGGTGAAATTCTTGCAGATAACTACACATTTGATGCGCTCAACGCCCGCATCAACCCCAACTCTTATAATGAAAATGACTTGGAATGGAACTATGGCGAAGGCTCATCAATTCTTAGTGCCACCGACAGATGGAATTGGAATGCTCCTGACAACCATCGTTCATACTGGGGTATGTCACCCGCGTACTTTACTTCCGAATATCCCGAAGTGTCGTCTGACTTGAAGGATATCACTGTTAATCAGAAGTATATCTCTTATAATGAACTTAAAACGCCAAATAACGGCATCGGCTTTGCGGCTACAAATACCGCTCCCCAGTATTTCCGCGAAACTACTGTCAGCTATCGCGCACTTAACTCCAACAACCCTAATGCTGCTGTTGCGTCAGTAATTTATGTAGGTCAGTATAACCTCAATATTGCAGGTGCGCCTGATGTTCCCGCTGGTACAAGCTTCTACACTTATCTTTCAGGTAATGTTCCCGATGCCGAAGTTGAAGAAGACCGTCCGTATATTTACTTTAATACGACGAGAGACAATCCGGGCACTGTGAAGAGTGATGTTGCCGGCGGTGAGTCTATGCTGCTTCGCTTCTTTGCACAGGCTACTATTCTTTACAGAAAATCTACTAAGGAAGAACAGGATGCCGGTGGTGGTGAATACACCCGCTTGTCTATCACCCGCGATTCCGATATCAACAAAATGGTTGCCGCACTCAAGGTTTCTGAAATCAGCGATGAGGTGAAGGTTGCTTATGATGGTAAAGAAGATACCAAACTCAAACTTCAGAACAACGCTCGTTCACTTCAATTTATAAGTGCCCAGGCTGCTTCAGACGAAGGTATCTACATCGTAACCGGTGGTGGTTACATGCAGATTGTTGCTGACGATGCACCCAATTTCAATAGTGACACTCAGGTTCGTCTCACAGAGGCTAACCTCACCCTCATGCGTCAGGTAGGTCTCTCTTACTACTATACTACCGGTCATGCTTACTATTCAATCCCTGTTAAGCACTTCGGATGGTATCGCAAGGGCAATCGCAATTACTACAATGAAGACGGTACGAAAAAAGAAAATGCACGCATTAACTGGAATATCGTTCGTGTAGGTGACTTCGGCATGGTTCGTAACCACAGCTATCAGGTGCATGTTCAGGAAATCGTAGGTCTCGCTTCCGGTATCGGCGACGATGACAATCCCATCGTGCCCCCCGCAAATACTACTGACTACTTCATGGCTTATTCGGTCAACATCCTCAAGTGGGCTGTAGTACCTGTCCAGGAGGTAAACCTTTAAAATCGTAGGGATGCACCCCGGTGCATCCGCTCAAAAATAATTACGGAGGGAGCTGACCCTCCCTCCGTAATATATTAAACCGAATCAAAAATATATGCTTCCAAACATTTTCCGCAATAAATTCATGCTCTCACTGGCGATGCTGTCGGCTGCGGTGGCTTTCACCGGCTGTTCTTCGCTCGTTTATGACGACCTGTCAGAATGTCCTGCGCGACTCGATGTGAAGTTCCAGTTCAACTACACTCTTGACCGTGGTGAGGCGTTTGCCGCTCAGGTCCACAGTGTCAATGTGTGGGCTTTTGACAAAGCCGGAAATTTCGTGTGGTCAGGTGCGGCTGCCGGAGAGGCGCTGACCTCACCTGATTTCAAGATTGAAACTCCGCTGGGCGATGGCACATACGATTTCATCGCATGGTGTGGTCTTGATGGTAACGATGATTTCTCACTCGCTACCTACACTCCCTCCGATATGCATGAACTGGAAGTGAAGCTCAATACTATCGAAAAAGACGGCGGCGACTTCAGTTCGTCACACTTCAAGGCTCTCTTTCACGGCATCAAGACAGGCGTCGTGCATAAAGTCGACCCATATGCTCCCTCGATTACTACGGTGACCATCCCCCTTATCAAAGACACTAACGACATTGCCGTGATGCTTGTCAATCAGGACGGCACGGTGCTTGATAAAAACGATTTCTCCGTTTCGTTCTCCTACGCTGACGCTTGGTTGGCTTGGAACAACGCGGTTATGAACGACAGTCCCCTCGTGACTTACACTCCCTGGAGCTCACTGTCAGGTGCTACTACCTCCGACATGATCCCCGGTGAGGCTGAAACTCCCGTTCGCTCGACCGCGCTCTATGAGATGTCGGTGAGCCGTCTGATTGCCGGAGGAAATGCTTATCTCGACATTGTCCGCAACACCGACGGCGAAGTGATTATCCACGTTCCACTCATCGATTTCTTCCTTTTAGAGAAAGGCGCGCGTTTCGACATGTACGGCGACCAGGAATATCTCGACCGCCGCAGCGACTACTCTGTCGTTTTCTTCCTCGATAACGGTCTTAACTGGTACACTGCCTACGGCATTTATATCAACGGTTGGGCAATCGTCCCTCCTCAGAATGAAGGAGTTTAATGTATAATTCGATGAAATATCTTACGCTGACACTGATGATGCTCCTGACTTTGAGCAGTTGCGGACTGATGTACGACACAGACGAATGTCCCGCTTCTGACTCAGGCTCTGTGTCGCTCAGTTTCAGCATGCAATCTGCCGGTGCTCTTCTGTATTCGCGTGATGATTATGATAGTGAGGGTCACACTGAAGTCAACAGCGAGTTCCGTTACTTCGAGGACGGTATCGACATGAGCGACCTTGCTGTTTTCGTTTTTGCCAAAATATCCGGTACAAGCAATCCCGAAAAACTTGTCTATAAACTCACCGATTTGACTAAGAGCGACGATGCCCGCATAAAGATTGTCGGTTCGCCCGGTAACTATCTCGTCGAAGTGATGATTTTCAGAGAAGACTTGAAGGAAGTCCTCGAGTATGAAATAACGCCCGAAGGCAACGAGAACATTTCATTCCGCATGCTGATGTTAGCTAATTGCTCCTCACCTGGCACAGATGCTCAGGCAAAATGGGATCAAATTGACGGCAAAGATTCTGAGACAGTCATCAAGCAACTCAACGGCTGGAATTTTGCTATGAGCTATATTTATAATAAGAATGCCCAAAGCGACGATGTTGCAGACATATACAAAAACCGAAAGGACCACGTGCCGATGTTCGGCAATGTGCTGTTCGAACCCGTTTCTGAAGATGCCCTCTACTACAGTCGTCCCGAAAATCGCGTATATCTCGGCGAAATGAGCCTTCTCCGCGCCCTCGCTAAGGTCAGGGTAGTTGATAACATTCCCGAAAAGATTGGCGGTTATCCGATGATTTCTTCTGTTGTGTTTTATAGTTCTCAGGATTTAGCCCATCAGTTGCCCGTTAATGCTCTGGAATATGAGAACGGACAGCAGGTTCACACTCCAAATATTGCACAACCTGATAATGTGCTTGACATTGCCACAGCCAAGCCGTTCCGTCTCGGTGTGGTTCCTGATGCATTGTCCATGACTCCTGCCGACAAGCATACGGGTAAGGTATTCATCGGTTTCGTCCCAGAGCAGCCTATCTATGACGCTATGCCGCTGTTCCGCATAACGATTGCCAACAAGAACGCCGACGACGCCAACAAAATTGACACCTACGTCTACGATGTTCCGATGACAACATATAACGGTAAGAAATTCGAATTCGGCGACAACATCCTCCGCAACCACATTTATACACTTTCTGTCAACAACTTCGGCACAAAACTCGAACTAAAAGTCGATTTAACGCCATACACCGGTGTTAACCTCGATCCTACGTTTGGCTTCTGACAAATGTTTTTCTCTTCTGTTCTGAAATGAAACTGAAAATATTCTCATATATCTCCGTTCTACTTTTCACGATGGCTTTCGCAGCGTGTAAAGATGACATTATTTATAATCCACAGGAAATTCCCGATGGCGAAGGCGATTTGTATGCCGAGATGACAATCACTTTGCCTAATTCGGTTGCCCTTGGTTCGCGCACTCCTGGAAATGCCATTCGGGAAATCAAGTCGCTGTGTGTCCTCATCTACAATAAAAACGGGAATCTCTATCGTAAAGTAACACAAAACCAGATGGTTGACTACGAAGAGACCGTCAATAAGGATATGCCCGGCGATGCTCTCGACGGAAACGGTGCTCATCAGGCGCAGACCGAGACTGTCGGAGCTACCTTCAAATTGCGCAACGTCCCTTACGGTGAGTATTATATCTACGCCGTAGCCAACATGGGTGATTTGTCTGCTTATGAGGATAAAATTCAGACTGTCGATGGATTGAAATCGATACAGGTTACTTGGAACTCGAATGACATTGCAGCCAACAATCAGATGTTCGGTTATTTCACTATGGACGGCACTCCGACATCTTCGCTTGCGAGCGCCGGTTTTGATGCTCCGCTCCTTACCTTTGTCAAAACTTCGACCAAAATCCATTCGTGGATTAAACGCACCGTCTCCAAAGTCACCATCGCCTACGACGGCGGAGGATTGAATGACAATGTTTTTGTTTACGTCCACAACGTTACAATTCACGACATCCCGAATACCTGTTATATAGGTCAGAAGAATGAGCCTAAAAACTTTAATCAGTTGCTTAATAGACCGACAGCGACGTCGGTTTTGCCTAACACGCGTTTCATCTACAACGACAATGGTGATATAATAAGCCCTGCTCAGGATACTAAGGGTGAGCCGGTCGATGTTTTTGAAAAGTGGATGCGTGTCACAAATGTTAACACGAACGGCGAAAATGGAATGGGACGCAGAGGCTCTGATCATTCTGCAAATGCCGAAGCTCTGTTTTTCTTCGAAAATATGCAGGGTGACTATGATAAGCAGGACAAATACAACAAAGAACAGCAGAAACCGGGCGACCCTGATGGTGTAGGAGAGAATGTTTCAACCCCTACATACGATGAAAACGGTAATCAGATTAATGATTTTAAGGACCGTGTTGAGTATGGTACATATATAGAGGTTGAGGGTTATTATGTGTCTCTCAATGAGAATAATGCCTCGCAAGGTCCTATCAAATACCGCTTCATGCTCGGTAAAAACACTACTTTCAACTATGATGCCCAGCGTAACTACCATTACAAACTGACTCTTGGTTTCAAAGGATGGGCTAACCAGCCGGACTGGCACATCGAATATGAAGAAGATGACCCCGGCATCGAGGTCGGACCTATTATCCGTATGTCTTATCTTTACAATACCAAGTCGACAATGCCCGTCAAACTTAACGGTAATTGTGAAGAATTGACTCTCAAAATCGATGAAAATAACTGGGCGCCGTTTGATATAGATAATGATGCAGTTCCCGATAATCCAGTCCCTAGCCAACCGACAGCATACCAGTTCCAATGGGCTAAAAATGTTTACGAAGCAACAAATTATGGAATGAATGGCGTTAACCGTCCTTATCTCGGTTTTCTCGCTTTGCAAGTACCCGGTAATACTGCTAAAGATATTCCGACCAATATATTGGAAACTTATAGTCATCAAAGTAAGGGACCTGGTCAGGAAGCACTTGAAAAGTATTTTACGGGTAAAGGAGAAGGCAATTCAATTCCTCAAGATACCAGAACTTTCAAAGGCAGTGATTTTAGCGTCGGTAAGCATACCGCACCCCAGCGCAACAACGATTGGGAAGTGCGTGCGATTAAGGATAATGACGGAAATGTTGACCCCCATTCGACCATGTTATTGGTTCCTTTGTGGACTCGTAACAAGACAATGATTCCTGGTTCAAACTTCTCCGGCAATAATACTTATGAATATTATTACCGTAAAGCTGTTGTCACGCTTATTGGAAAATTCAAGGTCGGTAACGCGACTAAAGAGGTTAAAACTAAATGTATAGTTTATCAGGAACCTCGTATTGTCAACCCTAAAGCTGTTTGGCGTAAAGCAGGCTCTAATTCGGATTTTCAGGTCAGCTTGATGCAGGCTGTCAACTCTAATGCGCAATCCGATTACACACCTCTTGTTTCTGTAGGTACTTGGAGAGCTTATGTAGAAGTCTCCAATAATAGACCGTTTATCAAACTTGCAAAGTCTGATAAAACCTATGGCGATATGAAGGATGATACAGTGTGTGGTAAGGCTGGTTCACCGGTTGATTTTAAGATAGAATTTCCGCAGACTACAACAGAAGCAGCTCCTAACTATGCCGTAGTCACGGTTGAGTATCATGCCGAAAACTGTACCCATAAGATTCTTGTCCGACAAGGTTATGATGAAGATACCCAAATAGGAGGAAACTATTGGTCTACCTATTCTCTTTATTCTGCAGTTTGGACAAGTGGTAGTAATGATGGAGTTAATGACACCTATACTGCAACCTTGACCAAAAGTCCGTTGGCTGTAGGCTCTTTCTTCCGTCGTGGAAAACAATCTGCAGCTATCTTCCCTTCCAACAGTAATAGAGGAGTGGGATTTCAGGCAATGGGGAAACCGGGTTCCGATATTGGAACAGGAAATAATCGGGTACAGACACCTGCAACATTTAATGTTGCAAGAGTAGCAACTCCAAATTTGACATGGTCTTATGAAGCTGAAAATAATAATAACACCTATGCAAAAGGTTATCTAAATTTTAGAGATGATAAAAATTCAACCAGAGATATGGGTAGATATACCCTTAATGGAAGGACATATAAGGTTCCTGATCTAAATGATTTTAAGGCTTTAACAGACGTATCGGAATTTGCATTCGGTGTCGTTTATGGTGAAGGCGCGACAAAAACTTCCGATAAGTTTGCAATAGCGACGGGTTATGAAGATAATACCAATAGTGGCAACGGTAATGCGAACGGTGTGCGAGCAGCGATTGCCTATGAGGCGACGACTGGAAAGCAAGTTATCTTCCCCTTTGGAAAATACGGTATGGGACGACGTCGTCAGAATTCATTCACAATTGCTACTACTGGTAATCCAAATGGTAATACTGCTACGTATGGTTTTGCTTATTTAGGTTCACTATGGTATTCTGATGTTAATACCCTGCTATCAACTACTAATACAAATAACGGTAATTGGTGGAGACCAGTAGTTTATAACCTTAAAATTGCTCCTGGTGCGGTATATTGGATTGATAAATGGGTAGATAGTGGAACTTATTCCACTAATTTATCAGGCAAGACCGTAACATATAAATTGGATTCTCCTTCAATTGGTTGGGATATGAATTATGTTTATCTCGACTTCAATGAATTCAGTGAAAGTAGTTATGCCGATGCCTGTCTGATAAAACTGATTAGAACTCGATAACAACCCCGGCGGGAGCTTTCCACAAAAGCCCCCGCCGCTCCCTTTTCCCCGCGCAATATATTAGCTATCTTAGCTAAAATAGCTATCTTTGCTAAAAATAGTATTTGGTTATGAATCCTGCTCACGATTTTGCGCGCCCTAAAACATCCTATCGCAAACTTTATGCCTTTCAAAAGGCTGAGGCGATTTATGACTTGACTTATTTTTTCCTTCAAAATCATATTGCGAAGTCCGACAGGACTTATGATCAGATGTTGCAGGCCGCTCGAAGCGGTAAGCAAAACATCGTGGAGGGTCGCAGTGATGCCGCTTCATCTGCTGAAATGGAAATTAAGCTCTACGGCGTAGCGAGAGGAAGTTTACATGAGCTCCTCAACGATTATCTCGATTTTATGCGTACTCGCAATATAACTATCTGGGAACCAAAGCATCCCCGATCTGCAAAATTGCGTGAAACCTGCAAAAACAATAACGATACAAACTATTTTATCCGCTTGGCTCAAAAGCTTAATGACGAAGAGCTTACCAATCTGATAGTGACCTTGATCTATCAGTGTATTGCGATGAGTGGAAAGATGATTGACCTCGTCAAATCAGATTTTCTCACCAAAGGCGGCGTCCGCGAACAAATGACCCGCGCCCGCCTATCGGCAAGAAATAATAAACAATAGCTAAATTAGCTATTATAGCTATCTTAGCTACCTTAGCTACCTTAGCTATTAAAGCTATCCCAGCTAATTATTTTTAACCCCCATGCCCCTCACCGAAATAACCGATCTCTCAGACAGCCGCGTGGCGGCTTATACTTCGCTGACGGAGGCGCAGTTGCGTAACCGTCTCCACCAAGACGAAGGCATTTTCATCGCCGAAAGTCCCAAAGTCATCGGCGTTGCCCTCGACGCCGGCTATCAACCCCTCTCACTGCTCTGCGAAGAGCGCCATATCGCGGGCGATGCCGCCCCGATTATCGCCCGCTGTCCCGCCGACATGCCCGTCTACACCGGCTCACGCGAACTCCTTGAGCGACTTACGGGTTATCGCCTCACACGAGGCGTGCTTTGCGCCATGCGTCGTCCCGCGTTGCCATCGTTGGCAGACGTTTGCCGCGACGCCCGTCGTGTCGTTGTCATTGACGGCGTGGTCGACACCACCAACATCGGCGCGATCTTCCGCTCAGCCGCCGCACTCGGCACAGATGCCGTTCTTGTCACCGAAACTTCATGCGACCCGCTCAACCGCCGTGCGGTCCGCGTCTCTATGGGTTCGGTCTTTCTTGTGCCTTGGACGTGGGTCGGCACTGACTACCAGGACCGACTCCGCGCACTCGGATTCAAGACCGCCGCCCTCGCTCTCACCGACCGCTCGGTCAGCATAGAAGACCCCGAACTTGCCTCCGAACCCCGTCTCGCCATGATAATGGGCACTGAGGGCGACGGACTCCCTCAGCAGACCATCGCCCAAGCCGATTATACAGTAAAAATCCCTATGAGCCACGCCGTCGACTCCCTCAATGTCGCCGCCGCCACCGCCGTCGCCATCTGGCAATTAAGAATTAGATAAGATTGTAGGGTCGCGAGCTCTCGCGACCGCAAATAAGAAAAAGAATCCTGTAAAATAATTATACACATCCCGTTATGAGCGCATATCGTAAATATACCCGATTGATTGATCATGATTACTCCGGAGCAGACTACTTTATTACAGTTTGCACTCATAACAGAATTCATTATTTGGGCGAGATTATTAATGCCGAAATGGATCTCTCAGGTTTAGGTAAATTTCTAAAGAACAATATAGAAAGCATCTCAAGCCATTTTTGCGACATCGAGATCCCTCTCTATGTCGTTATGCCCAACCATTTCCATGCCGTTATATCGATTGTAGGGTCGCGAGCTCTCGCGACCGCAGAAATTGATGACTCACAGACGAATAATCTTGGAAAATTAAACCAATTAGCTCGATTAGCGGTCGCGACAGGTCGCGACCCTACAGAGTTGACACATCATAACTCACGGTTGGCTGTCGTGGTCGGTTCTATAAAGTCTGCTGTAACCCGTTATGCCCGGCGTAACAACTTGCAATTCGATTGGCAAAGAGGCTTTCACGATCATATTATAAGAAATAACCGAGACGGTAATTTGATAGCGGACTATATCAAGACAAATCCACAACGTTGGGATTTAGATTGTTACAACGAGTAGGCTCAGATAAAATAGCCTTTTAGGTTGTAGGGTCGCGAGCTCTCGCGACCGCTGAAATATATGAGTCCCAGATGAAAAATCTTGGGAAATGGGTTAGTCCGGTTGGCAGTCGCGACAGGTCGCGACCCTACAGGTGTAGCAGGGGTTAAAGCATTTTATAATAGAAAACCTTTCTGGGTGTAGGGTCGCGACCGGAGGGGTCAGACAGAAAGAGCCAACTCCGTAAGGAGTTGGCTCTTTGGCACTTGATTTGAGCCGCGACCGGGACTCGAACCCGGGACCTTTTCGTTACGAATGAAATGCTCTACCAACTGAGCTATTGCGGCTTGCGAAAATTGCAGTGCAAATTTACTAATAATTTATCATTTGATTGCTATAGGTGAATTTAATTTTTGCCTTGTCAAATGATATTTTGGTGAGTGTCGGAGCTGAAATGTATGGAGTGACTGATGTGACGGTCGTTGTGCTGCCGTAATAGTAATCACTGTTGGTCTCGGTGTCGACTTTTACAGGCGTCAGCACGAAGGTGTAGTCGTCGGGAGTGATGTCGTCCTTGTCGATAAGCGACATGAGATATTCGCGCATAGCTCCGAAATTGTAACAACCGCTTGTGGAGTTGTAGTCAGCGGTGAATGAGGTGACGTTATCAGGCAGACTGTTGTTCTGGAAGAATTCGGCTTTTTTACTTTTGAGCACCATAAGCATACATGGTGCAGGTCCGAAGGCGAATTCATTGGGAATGGAGTCGGCAGGAATTGAAAATGTCAAGGTGTTTATCGCTGATTCGTTGCCTTTATGGGCGCGATACGACGATATGATATCCTTGACCGGGAAAGCGAATTCGACGTCGTAGCCGGTCGGCGATACTACTATATTATCGCCGTTGTTTACCATTTCGGTCACGGCAGGAGCGAGTTTAAGACCGATGTTGTTGTTGGTGATGATTTCCGGAGTCACGGCGAAATAATTTGCCATCGTCGACTGGATAGAGTCGGTGCCGTCCTCCTTTTTGATGGTGCGACGGTAATAGGCACGCATCATAGTGGTGGACACAAGGGTCAGACGACCGCTGCCGTAAGAGTTGTGAATATAAAGACCTTTGAACACATTATTGATAAATGCGGTCGGCGACGCGAAGTTGGCAGGATTGGTCTTGTAAGCGGTGAAGAATTCCTGGGCGAGTTCGCGGGGGAGTTTCACCGACAAGGTATGATAAGCAGCAAGCTTGAGGGAGTCAGACTCACCGAGCGTCGAGGCATTGTAGACAGTCGAAGCAAGTTTGTCTGACGGGTCGAAATAGCCTTCGGGGTTGAAGTCGCTATAGATAGGCGAGGGAAGGTTCCGGTTGAGGCGGTAGATATCGATACCCATGGGAGTGATGGAGTCACCGACGAAGTTGCCGTGATAGACTGCCATCATGAGTTTGAGCGAGTCGATTGAATTGACGGTCACACCTGTGGTGTCGAGTGATACCGAAGGCATGAACTGTGTGACTACGTCGCTCGACAGAGAGCCATAACCCTTGGCATCGATTCGACCGAGCAATTGCAGCAACGTGCGCGACTGCACGGCGGAATTGGCTATGGAATGACCGGTGACAGTGAACGTAGAATCAACAGTGATGGTTATGCTGTCTTCGGTGAGTGATGAGCCGATAGGCGAATCGTTATCATTGCAAGCCGCAAATGTGATTGCGGTCAATGCTAATGCGCTTGCGAATATAGATTTTATTTTCATGTCGGGTCGGTTGGTTTTATCGACTGAAAAAACGAGTTTTTCTAACTGATGATTGTAGATATATGTAATCGTTATAGAGAACGGTAAAATTCGAGATATGCTTCGGCTATGTTTTCATCTCCGGAGTAGGGGAGGAACGGCTTGCCCGATTTCTTGGCATAGTCGATAAGCTCGGGGTCTATGACGGGCGAACTCTGTATCACTGCATCGGCATAATCGATGGCAATCTTGTTGAGCATCTTGCTGTCGACGTCGCTGCCGAGGAGCGAAGTGATGTCTTCGTCGGAGAAACCGTCCATGCGGAGCTTTTCAGCCATACGCGGGTCAAGAGTCCCGTCGAAGTTTTTGTCGTAGAGCGAATAGACTATGCGGGTGTTGGCAAACGACGGGTCATCGGCATAGATACGTTTGAGCAGCAGGGGAGTGAGTGCGGTCACCCAGCCTGTGCAGTGGATGATTGACGGCTCCCAGCGGAGTTTCTTAACAGTCTCGACCACGCCGCGAACAAAAAATATGATGCGTTCGTCGTTGTCAGCCGCCATGATATCGGTCTCGAGTCCGTCGGAAGTGTGACGCAGGAAGTAATCATCGTTGTCGATGAAATAGACCTGCATGCGCGAGGGCTGGAGTGTTGCGACCTTGATGATAAGGGGATGGTCGGTATCGTCAATAACGATGTTGAGACCTGAAAGTCTGATGACTTCATGAAGCTGGTTTCGTCGTTCGTTGATAATGCCGTAACGGGGCATAAATGTCCTGACTTCGACTCCGGCTTCCTGGATGGCCTGCGGCAAATCACGTCCGAAGAGTGATAACTCGCTGTCGGCGAGATATGGGGCAATCTCCTGAGATATGAAAAGTACTTTATTGACGTCCATTATAGAATGTATAGTTTTTTGAGTTTACAAAGTTACTAAAAAAAAATGACATAGCTGCGAAAAAGGCTGATAACATTGGATTATGGCGGTTTAACTGATGCCAAAATAAGAAAATTGAGTAAAATTTTAGCGAAAAGTTTGCAGTTTCAAGAAAAGGTAGTAACTTTGCACACGCAAAACGGCGGGATAGCTCAGTTGGTTAGAGCGTCGGATTCATAACCCGGAGGTCCCGAGTTCAATTCTCGGTCCCGCTACAGCAGAAAGGCAGTTTCGGAAATGAAACTGCCTTTTTTATATCTGTCCGGCAAAAAGAAATGGCGCACAAATGTACGCCATCTCTTTTTTGTCTGTTTTGTCTGTGCTTGAATTTATTTCTGAGCTTCGTTTTCAGGAGCGATGAGTTTGTAACCTTTTCCGTGGATGTTGATAATCTCGATTGACGGGTCGTCTTTGAGATGCTTGCGGAGTTTGGTGATATAAACGTCCATCGAGCGCGCGTTGAAGTAGTTGTCGTCAATCCATATAGCCTTGAGGGCGAAGTTACGTTCGAGGATTTCATTGACATGGGCGCAGAGCAGACTGAGAAGCTCAGACTCTTTAGTGGTCAGCTTGGTCACCTTGTCGTCAATCATCAGCACCTGCTTCTGAGTGTCGAAAGTGAATTTGCCGATTTTGTACATGGTGATTTCCTTACCTTTCTTGCCTTTGACACGGCGGAGGATTGCTTCAATGCGGAACACGAGTTCTTCCATCGAGAAAGGTTTGGTGATATAGTCGTCGGCTCCGATTTTGAAACCTTCGAGGATGTCGTCTTTGAGAGATTTTGCGGTGAGGAAAATGATAGGCACTTCAGAGTTGACAGTGCGGATTTCCTGAGCAAGCGCGAAGCCGTCTTTCTTAGGCATCATGACATCGAGCACACAGATGTCATATTTGCCTTTGAGAAATGCTTTGTAGCCGCTTTCGCCGTCAGCGAAAAGGTCGGCGTTGAAACCTTTAGCCTGAAGATATTCTCTGAGGAGCATGCCAAGATTTTCGTCATCTTCGCATAAAAGAATACGCATACGTTCTTCCATAATAGCTTAATTTTTAGTGAGGGGTAATATGATTATAAATTTTGTTCCTGAATTTATCTCGCTTTCGACAGATATTTCGCCTCCAAGTTCGGTCACCATCTTCTTGACATATGCCAGTCCTAAGCCGAAGCCTTTGACATCGTGACGGTTGCCTGTCGGAACACGGTAGAATTTGTCGAAAATCTTTTTCAAATCGTCGCGGCGGATGCCGATGCCGTTGTCTTCGACGGTTATTTCAAGACGTTCGTCGGAAATGTCGCGCGAGGTGACCACAAGGTCGAGGGGCACATCTTCGCGACGGTATTTGACCGCGTTGTCGAGGAGATTGAATATGACGTTGGTGAAGTGCATCTCGTCGACATTGACGATTGCATCCATGGCGTCGAGCCGGGCAGTAATCTTGCCGCCGTATTTCTCGACCTTCAGCTTGAAGGTGTTGACAATGTTGAATATGGCGAGATTGGCATCGATGTCGACGATTTTCAATGTAGCTTTCTGGCGTTCGAACATCGACATCTGAAGTACTTTCTCGACCTGGAAGCGAAGACGCTTCGTCTCGTCGTTGATGACCGTCGAAATCTGCTGTAGCATGGTCGGCGACTTGCGCACGGCAGGGTCGTTGAGCATCTGAGCCGCCAGCGAAATCGACGAAATCGGCGTCTTGAATTCGTGGGTCATGTTGTTGATGAAGTCGTTTTTCATCTCGGTCAGTTTCTTCTGACGGAACGCCACAATGATTGTGAACACAAAAATTATCAGAAGTATGAGCGTGAAAGCAAACGACGGAACCATGAAGGATATCGACGAGAAGATATAATCTTTCTTAGTAGGGAAATACACTTTCAGATAGTTGAACTTTCCGCCGGCGTCGTTAGCGAACAGGGTCTGGACAAACATGTTGTCGGGTGCGACAGCCGAAGGCTTGTAACCTGCGGATTTATACTGGACCGTACCGAGATAGTTTACCACGGCAAATTCGAAAGGCACGCGTATGCCGAGTGTGTCGAGTTCCTGACGCAGATAGCGGTTTACTATTGCCGAATCAGCTCTCTCGCTTATGGGGCGTTCGCTTGCGCGACTTATTATATTAAGGATTACGTCGTCAACCACGCCTTTCTGATATTTGTACTGGTCGCGGTAAGCCTGCTGGTAGCGACGGTAATTCTTGTCGGAAGAGTTCTCGTCAGATTTGAATTTAGTCATTTCATCCGGCGTGCCTTTGAGGGACACATCGCCTTCGAGACCGGATGGTGTCCTGAATGAGAATTTGAGACCTTCGATATGAGTGAGGGCATCAGACGAGAAATTCTGAGTGGTGACGGATGTAGCGGCAAGACGGTTGGCATCTTCTTCGAGGAAGTAGCGCGTCTCGTCGTGTTCGAGACGCAGGGCAACTCCGAGCAGACTCTGGCGCACGCCCTGAGTGAACTGTTCGTATCGCATCTCGACCATATTCTTCATATATAGAATCTGAATGCAGAGAAGTCCGATAAACGTCACTGCCATAAGTATGGTCAATATCCAGATTGTTTGTTTCTTCATTTCTAAAGATGTGGCTTGAAGCCGTGAAGTTAAAGATGTTGAAAAGTTTAACCTTTGTTATGTTAACAATTAAAATAAGTGTTTGTTTTTGGTAAGCACTATTAAATTTCCGTTCGATTTAACATTTCGACCCAAAATTAACATAAAAATGTGAAAATAGCAAATTTTATGAGGAAATAATCCGCATAAGACTAAAAATACCCCGAGATTATTTCCCGGGGCAGTATAGTATATGTATTATTCAAAATTCGGTTGTTAATGTTATATTTCAGATTCCTGAACTGCTGATTTATGAGGCAGTGTATAGTGGAGCCATATGAAACCAAGCACACCTGAGAGAAGCGAACCAATGACGATGCCGAGTTTGGCATGGTTGAGCATTTCAATCTGAGCGGGCGAGCCGAACGATAGTGTAGCGATGAAGAGCGAAACAGTGAAGCCGATGCCTCCGAGCATTGCGACCGATGCCATCATCGCCCAGTTGGTCTTTGCGGGCATGGGAGCGAGTTTCAGTTTGACAGTCAGCCATGAGAAGAGGAATATGCCGAGGAACTTTCCGAGTACGAGACCGCAGATGATTGCAATTGAGATGCCTTCGACTATTGTCGCCGGATTTGTGTCAAGCAGGAATATTCCGGCGTTGGCAAACGCGAAAAGCGGCACAATGAAATAGTTGACAATAGGGTGAAGAGAGTCTTCGAGTTCCTGTAGCGGTGAAATCACTTTATCGGATGCGGATTCTATTTCCTTGAGCCAGTTCATCTGGTCCTTGTTAAGAATGGTGCGTTTGACCAGCAGGTCGTCGTCTTCACCACGGAAATGACCGATTGCACTTCGTATCATCTTGATGTATTTCTTCGGAGCGAAGACAGGAGTCGCGGGCACACAGAACGCTACGAGCACTCCGGCGATTGTCGGGTGAATGCCTGAATTAAGGAAGAGAAACCATATGACACCACCGATGCCGAGATAGAAAATCTTACTTTTGATGCGTAAGAGAGAGCCGAGTAGCAATACGCAGAACAGGGCGGCTGCGTAAATCAGATAGACGGCTTCGATGTGTGTGGAATAGAATGCGGCGATAACAACAATACCACCGATATCGTCGACGACTGCGAGTGTGGTAAGGAATATCTTCAATGAAACCGGCACACGCTTGCCAAGCATCGCGAGCACGCCGAGCGAGAAGGCAATGTCGGTAGCCATCGGAATGGCGGCTCCGTCGATGAAGTCTGTTCCTTTCGCAAAGCAGAAATATATTGCGACAGGAAGTAACATGCCGCCGATTGCGGCAACAATCGGGAGAAGTGCCTGCTTGAACGACGAAAGTTCGCCCACGAGGATTTCGCGTTTTATTTCCAGACCGATGGAGAAAAAGAAAATAGCCATCAGCGCATCGTTGATGAAGCCTATTAAAGTCATCGGATGCCCCGCATGGCTGAATATGTTGAAATCTCCTAATTGAAGACGTACTTCCTGTTGCCAGAAGTTGAAATAATGCTGATTGAGACCCGGTATGTTGGCTACGATTAGTGCCAGCACAGTCGCGGCAATAAGAATGTTACCGCCGGAAGCGTGACGTCTTAGGGCTTGAGTGGCAGCGTAGAACACGCTGTGCTCTTCGTGATTGACCGCTTGGATTGGTTGTTGGTTCATAATTTCTGCAAAATATATTTATGAAAATCCAACAAGCGTACAGCTGCAAATGTTCGATATGGTCTGAATGGCATCAGTCAAGTTTCAGAACAGCGAGGAATGCTTTCTGAGGAACTTCGACCGAACCAATCTGCTTCATGCGTTTCTTACCTTTTTTCTGCTTTTCGAGAAGTTTGCGCTTACGGGAGATGTCACCGCCGTAGCATTTTGCTGTAACGTCTTTACGTACTGCCTTGATTGTCTCGCGAGCAATGATTTTGGCTCCGATAGCAGCCTGTACGGCAATATCGAACTGCTGACGGGGGATAAGTTCTTTCAGTTTCTCGCACATGCGGCGACCGAAAGTTACAGCGTTATCGGCATGAGTTAAGGTCGAGAGCGCATCTACGCTCTCGCCGTTAAGCAGGATGTCGAGTTTGACGAGTCGCGATTCACGGAAGCCTGAAACGTGGTAGTCAAACGATGCGTAGCCTTTGGATATGCTCTTGAGTTTATCGTAGAAATCGATGACTATTTCCCCCAGGGGCATGTCGAACGTCAGTTCTATACGGTTTCCGGAAATATATTCCTGCTTGACGAGTTCGCCGCGTTTGCCCAGACAAAGGGTCATAATCGGACCGATATAGTCGGCGGCTGTGATAATCGACGCGCGGATATAAGGCTCTTCAATATAGTCGATGAGCGTTGGCTCGGGTAAGCCCGACGGGTTGTGGACTTCCGTGACATTGCCTTTTTTGTCGTGGACTTTATAACTTACGTTAGGAACTGTCGTTATGACATCCATGTTGAATTCACGCCCGAGACGTTCCTGGATAATCTCCATGTGGAGCAGCCCGAGGAAGCCGCAACGGAAGCCGAAGCCGAGAGCGACTGACGACTCAGGGGTGAAAGTCAGCGAAGCGTCGTTGAGCTGAAGTTTTTCGAGCGAAGCACGCAGATTTTCGAAATCTTCTGTCTCGATGGGGTAGACACCGGCGAAGACCATCGGCTTCACTTCCTCGAAGCCGTCAATCGCCTGTTCACAAGGGCGGTTGACGTGAGTGATTGTATCGCCGACCTTAACTTCCTTTGATGTCTTGATTCCAGAGATTATATATCCAACGTTGCCTGCCGATAATTCGGTGCGTGGCGACATGTCGAGTTTCAGAACGCCTATTTCATCCGCGTGATATTCTTTACCCGTAGCGACGAATTTCACGAAGTCGTCTTTACGGATAGTTCCGTTTTCAATTTTGAAGTATGCGATAATTCCTCGGAAGGGATTGAATACAGAGTCAAAGATGAGTGCCTGCAATGGTGCTTCAGGGTCGCCTTTAGGAGCTGGAATGCGCTCGACTATTGCGCGAAGTATTTCGGGTATGCCCATGCCGGTCTTTCCGCTGGCGCGCAGTATTTCTTCTCTCTTACAACCTATGAGGTCGATAATCTGGTCCTCGACTTCATCGGGTTTCGCACTGTCGAGGTCACATTTATTTATTACCGGAATAATCTCAAGGTCATTGTCAATTGCCATGTAAAGATTGGAAATCGTCTGAGCCTGAATGCCCTGCGAGGCATCTACAATAAGAAGCGCACCTTCGCATGCGGCTATCGAACGTGATACTTCATAAGAGAAGTCGACGTGTCCCGGGGTGTCAATCAGATTAAGGGTATATCGTTCGCCGTCGATAACGTGTTCCATCTGGATTGCATGACTCTTGATAGTTATGCCACGTTCGCGTTCAAGTTCCATGTCGTCGAGAACCTGCGCCTCCATGTCTTTTGCCTCTATGGTGTTAGTATATTCAAGAAGGCGGTCGGCGAGTGTCGATTTTCCGTGGTCGATATGAGCGATTATGCAGAAATTGCGAATATTTTTCATCAATGATATATTATATATGTGCAAAGTTACGAATTTTCGGACAAATGTAATATATGCTCTTTCGAAAATGAGTGGTGGCGGGTATTTCTATATGATTCCATATTTAATAATTAACAAAATTTCACTAAAAAATAATCGATAATAGCCGCGATAAATAAGGCTGAAAACGTTTTTATTTTCTAAATTTGTGGAAAAATTTCCGTAATGGAAATTTAGAAAATCGTACTAAATCGTTTTATTTATCACTTTAAATCTAAGTCGTTGTTTTCACGATGATTATTACTCTTATTCTGCTATTTTTCATAGGCTACTTATGCATAGCTCTCGAACACCCTCTGCGCATTGATAAAACCGCAATCGCATTGTTGCTCGGCATGGTGATGTGGATTGTATATGCTCTCGGTGCGGAATGGATTGTTCCTTTAGTCGACAGTGAGGCTCTTGCGAGATATATTGCGGAGAATCCGAGGCTGGCAGGGTCGGAGTTCGCCCATCAGTGTCTCGACTTTGTGCTTAACGTTAAGATAGTCGAAGCGTTAGGTGATATCTCTCAGACTCTGTTTTTCCTAATCGGTGCAATGACTATAGTCGAACTGATAGATGTTCATGGCGGTTTCACTGTCATAACTGATCATATCGCGACCCGCGACAAACGAAAACTATTGTATGTAATATGTATAACCACGTTTGTGTTCTCGGCTGTCCTTGACAACATGACAACTACAATCGTGATGATATTACTCTTACGGAAACTTGTTACCGATAAATATGAGCGGTGGTTATATGCCGGCATGATAATCATTGCCGCGAACACAGGCGGCGCGTGGTCTCCGATAGGAGATGTGACGACAATAATGTTGTGGGTTAAAGGAAATGTGACTGCTCCTGCTCTAATTTGTTATGTGCTTCTTCCGAGCCTTGTGGCAATGCTTGTGCCTATGTGGAGTATCGCCAAACTGCTTAAAGGAGAATTGCCTCCGATGACAAGAGAAAGCAAGGCGGTCAGCGAGATATCATCGCGAGAGCGCAAGACAATATTTTTTATGGGAGTAGGGGGACTGATTTTTGTGCCCGTTTTCAAGACTATAACTCATCTGCCTCCGTTTGTCGGAATTCTCCTTGTACTTGCTCTTCTTTGGGTGCTGACTGAGATTTTCTATAACGGCAAGATGCTCGATCGTTCCCGTGAACACCGTCTGCCGAAAGTTATCGCTCGTATAGATATGCCGTCGATATTGTTTTTCCTCGGCATACTTATGGCGGTCTCTGTGCTTGATGCGTCAGGCATTCTCAAATCGACCGCTGTTTTCCTCGATGATAAGATTCACAATGTATATGCCATAGATGTTTTCCTTGGTATATTGTCTTCGATATTCGACAACGTTCCTCTTGTCGCCGGAGTAATGGGAATGTATCCGGTCGCTCTTCCCGATGCTACAGGTTATGCAGCTCACTTTGTTGTGGATGGCACCTTCTGGGAGTTCCTCAGTTATTGCGCCGGAGTCGGCGGCAGTCTCCTTATAATCGGTTCCGCTGCCGGTGTCATAGCAATGGGGCTGGAGCGTATCAACTTCGGATGGTATCTCAAACGTTTCACCTGGTTGGCATTTGTCGGATATCTTGCCGGTGCGCTTGTCTACTTCCTTGAAATCTATTTTTTGAAAGAGCCTTTCTTCGGTTGGCTATAAATTAACTTAGATAATGGAACTCTCTCTTCCCCGCAATAAAGACGGTCAAAGTGTAACGGTCAATACAGCGAACAGTCCGGTAGTAATTGTCGGAGCAAACGGTGCCGGCAAATCACGTTTCACCTCTCAGTTGGTATCGTCGCTCGGACCGGAAAAATCATTTTCGCTTTCCGCATTACATGGTCTATATGTCAGGGATGCTGAGGAGGTGGCAAAAACTTCGGTAGGACAGCTTTATGCCGATATCCGAGCCGGAAGACCATCATCAGCGACTGATAATCATAACGAACTGGAGATGCTGCTAAGCAGACTCATGCATGACGAAATGCTCAATCTGCTTAACTATAAGCTATCAAAATCAGAAGGCAAAAAAACACAGCTACAGACCACACGTCTTGACGAAGTTATTGAGCTTTGGCAGGAGATATTTCCCGGAAATCGTATTTTGGTCGAAAGCGGCCGATTTCTTTTCAGCCGAGATAATTCAGATGACAGATACTCCGCATTTAGGCTTTCTGACGGAGAACAGGCAGTTATATATTATATAGCGGGAGTGCTGTATGCTCCTCAAGGCTCAGCCATATTCATCAACTCGCCTGAAATGTTTCTCCATCCGACAATAATGCAGGCGTTATGGTCCCGTATCGAACTTCTTCGTCCTGACTGCACGTTTATCTATACTACTCACGACCTCGATTTTACATCATCACGTCTTAATGCCAAGGTTATCTGGGTAAGAGACTACGACCCTGCGGCAGTCGAGTGGGATTACATGGTTCTTGAAGATGCAGCTTCGCTTACTGAAGATGTCTACAGTGCGATTATCGGAGCACGCAAACCGGTGCTTTTTATCGAGGGCGACGGTGTCCACTCCATTGATTCAAAACTATATCCTTTGATATTTAAGGAATTTACAGTAAAATCACTGGGGAGTTGTAATAAAGTCATTGAAGCGACAAGGTCTTTCAACGATTTGAACTCTTTTCATCATCTCGACAGCTATGGCATTGTTGATAGAGACCGACGCGACGAGCATGAGGTGACATATCTCCGGGGAAAAAGAATTATGGTGCCGGAAGTGGCTGAGATTGAGAATATATTGATGCTTGAGGATGTTATAAAAGCTGTTGCCCGCAGCAGGCGTCGCGACCCTAAAAAAGTTTTCGACAAGGTCAGCCGCGCGATTATCAGCCAGTTTGAGCAATCGTTGAAGCAACAGGCACTTATGCATACCCGCCATAAGGTCAAAAGAACGGTTGAATATCGTATTGACGGACGGTTCACCAATATCAACATGTTAGAGGAACATATCGCCGGATTGCATCATGAAATCGCGCCACGTCAGATTTACGAAGAGTTGTGTCGCCGTTTCCGTCATTATGTCGAGACGGGTGATTATGCAGCAATTCTGAAAGTCTATAATCAGAAATCAATGCTTTCATCTTCTAATGTAGCTGCATTATGCGGATTGCGCAATAAAGATGAATATGTAGCCGCGATAATAGATTTGCTTCGTACAGACAGCGAACATTCACGCCGGATAATTTCAGCAGTAAAACGTTGTTTCGGTCTGGAGGCTAAAAATCAAAACGCTATATAATCGGTAGGGTCTGTAGCCGCACCGTTGTGCCAAAGTTCAAATCTGAACGTGTTTCCAGACCCGGAGTGACCAATGCGTTCACCTGCGACAACCCTGGCTCCAGGTGTGATAAAGCAGTCGGATAGACCTGAATATATGGAAACAAAATCGTTTGGATGCTGGACAATGACGGTTTTCTGTCCTGTCGCATCGGGATAAACGCTTATTGCTGTGCCTCTGTATGCGGCCGATACCGGCAATCGGTCGGGCTGAGTCACACTTACCGTATTTGTTTTTGCATCAGTTTCCGGTTCTGTCAATGCGTCGGGTATCGGAGAATAGAACGCCATGCCTTCCGCGGCTATAGGGGTAAGGACAGAGAGATTGAAACGGTCTGAAGTTTCATAAAGCTGAACAAATTCTCGTTCGGTTTCAGACGGAGCAAGCATGGAATCGGTCGCCGCCCTCGAATATGCGCTGAGGGGTTCGGCTGCAAACGCCGTGCTGTCGGCATTACCTGTCATTATATTGCGGAGATTTGTTATATATATATCATTGGCATTGGAATGCTGTTCGAGAGAGTCGAGTCGCATAGCCATATCGACATAACGAGACCGCAGGTCGCCTTCGAGACGTCCGGGCAGAAGTTTTCTCACAGGTGTGAAAAACACCAGCACAAACATTAATGCACCTATCGCCGCTATGAAAGTAATGCTCATAATCAGCACACGCGCCCGACTGAAGCGCAAGGTCCATACCCGGTTGAAAGTATTTTCTGAAATAAAATCAAGACGGTAACGGGGTGGGTTGCGGAATTCGGATTTGTTCTTTTTCTTTCTTCCGAATGCATTACCTACCAGAGCTTTGATTGATTTTTCTAACCTGTCTGATTTCATAAAGGCAAAGATAAACAATATCGTCGTAACGGCAAAAAATAAAAAAATATTACGACTGAACGAACAAACCTGACTGAGCCGTGTTATCATTACATATCAGTCACTCAACAACTGTTTATCTGAGAGAAATAACAACTAAAATTAAAAATACTTTTCGTCTAACAAAAAATTACAAAGAAATGAAAAAGAATGTGCTTTGGTCTTTCGCTGCATGCAGCGCAATGCTTTTACCCGGAATTACTGCTAACGCACAAGAGACAGTCGTTATGGAAGAACAGACCATAATCGAAACCGAAGTGCCCTGCAAAACCCAGTATTATTCAACCTCTCGTGACAACTGGTTCATTCAGGTCGGTGCAGGTGTAGCATCTCCCTTCGTAGAAAACTCAGGCAGCGGTCATGGTCATTTCACCGCAAACTACAATGCCGCTTTCGGTAAGTATATTTCTCCTTATCTGGGATGGCGCGTAAGTTTCTACGGTGGTGCTCTTCACAACCAGCCCGGCACATATCAGAAGTTCAAATATGCCAATGCAAACGTTGACTTCATGTGGGATATGTTCAACTCTCTCGGCGGCGTAAACACCAAACGCGTATTCTCAATCGTTCCTTTCGTAGGTCTCGGCGGAACATTCGGATGGGACTATCGTCCTGACGGCACAATCATGGGCAATGATGGCAAAGCTAAAGGTAATATGTGGGCTCTTCCCGTATCTGCAGGTCTCCAGCTCAACTTCCGTCTTGGCAAATATGTAGATTTCTTCGTTGAAGGTCGCGGTCAGTTCTATGGTGACAACTTCAACAATATTCCCGGCGGACGTCCCGTTGATATCAACCTCACTGTAACCGGTGGTTTAATCTTCAAAATCGGTGGTGATGACTTCAAGTCTTACAATCCCTGCGATTATCTCGGTTATATCAGCAACCTCAACAATCAGGTCAACGACCTTCGCGGTGCACTCGCAACTACAAGCGCAGCTCTCGCCGCAGCCGAAGCTCAGCTTCCTTGCCCCGAAGTTCAGGAAACAGTTATCGTTCAGGAAACAGCTCCTCTCATGTCGACCGTTCGCTTCACACTCAACTCTGCTCGAATCAGCAACATGGAAATGGTCAACGTATACAACACAGCTGAATACCTCAAGGCTAATCCCGAACAGAAAGTCATTATCGTAGGTTACGCTGACAAAGATACCGGTTCAAGCGCTTACAACATGAGTCTCTCAAAACGCCGTGCTGAAGCAGTCAAGAAAGCACTTGTCGATAAATACGGCATCTCTGCAGACCGTCTCACAGTCAAGGCAGAAGGCAGCGACTCACAGCCTTACAGCGAAAACAACTGGAACCGTATCGTAATCTTCTCGGTTGCCGAATAAAAAAGAACTCTTTTCTCTAACCCATAACTCAAGTATTGTGACGGAGACCCTGGCGATTGCCGAGGTCTCCGCTGCATTTTATACCGGCAGTTTTTTGTGTATGAATATGGAAAATCGTATTTTTGCGTATAAAATAAAATACTGAATTTATGAAGAAATTTTTCAAATCCTTGATATTAGCTTTCACAGCATGTTGCTGTGCGGTCAGCATATTTGCCAGCGACCCATATAAAGTTCGCGTTCCTATGACTGAAGATGAGGAAGGAGCGATGGTGTGGATTATTGATTTTGATACAAAAGCTAAATTGGACTCTGCTATCGTCACGGACAAAGTCGCATTGTTCAAAGGCGAGATTGACGAACCTGTGATGGCACGGATAATTTTTGACAATCAGCCTTATCTGACATTTGTTCTTGAATCTGGCTCATTCGTAGCAGATCCTATTAAAAGGAAGACATATGGCAGCATGCTGAATGATATCATGTCGGAATATTCGAAAAAAGAAGAAGAGTTGGCAAACCGTTTCCGCGCGTCGACCGATGAGGCGGAAAAACAGAAAATATATCACGAATACTTGGCACTCCACGATGCTACGATGACCGAGAACATGGATAATCCTATCGGCTATTATCTGTTCGTTGACGCTGCGTCTTCAATGTCTGCCGATGAAATGGATAACTGGTTGAAAAAATATCCCGATTTGAAAAAATATCAGAGAATTCAGAATATACTCGATAGCCAGGCGAAGAAGTCTGCTACGTCACCAGGAAAGATGTTCTCTGATTTTGAAGTTACATATGACGGTAAGACTGAGCGTCTGAGCGACTATGTAGGCAAAGGAAAGTATGTGCTTGTTGATTTTTGGGCAAGCTGGTGCGGTCCCTGCATACGACAGATACCTGTTCTGAAAGAACTCCTTGCGGAATTTGGCGATAAGGGTCTCGAAGTACTCGGAGTTGCTGTTTGGGATGAACCGGCAAACACCTTGGAGGCTATAAAGTCTCACGGCATCACATGGCCATGCATTATCAATGCCCAGACTGTACCTACCGATTTGTACGGTATAAACGGAATCCCTTGTATCATTCTTTTTGGTCCCGATGGCAAAATCCTCAGTCGCGACAAGCAGAGCGACGAACTGAAGGCTGACGTACGCGCCGCCTTTGCAGGAACTCTTAAAGTAGACTGACGTTTTTGCGATGCTGCCGATAATCAAATGGCCCGGGGGCAAGGATAGAGAACTGAAATATATTATTCCTCTACTGCCACCCGATTATAATGACTTCTATGACCCCTTTGTCGGGGGCGGTTCGGTTTATGCCGCGCTTCGTGGTAGGCATTATTTTATCAATGACTTCTCTGAGGAGTTAATGTCATTATATCGTGCGATTTCTGATGATGACGCTGCGTTTTATAATTTTGCACGTCGTATTGATGATGCTTGGGGTGAAGCTGACCGATTTTTTGATGGGTCGGAAGAACTGATTGGACTATATATTTCTTATCGGGACAATCGATTGACAGAAAACGACTTTTTAGCAGCTGTAAGTGATTATTGCATTGCTAACCGTGCCCGTATAAATGATATTCTCAGCGAAAAGCTTGCAATCGCAGAAAATGTGTTATTTGATGAGATAGTTAAAAATCTGAAACGCAAGATGCTGAGGATGAAAGTGCTTGAAGTTAGGAAAAATACTCTATCTCAAGCCGATGTTTGCGAGAATATTCGCACCGCGATTAAGAGCGCGCTTTATATGTATTTCCGCTATCTCTATAATGCGGGACAGGAGCCGCCCTTACAGACCGCTTTGTTCCTGTTTATAAGGAACTACTGCTATAGCGCGATGTTCCGTTATAGCTCTGACGGTAAATTCAACGTGCCATATGGGGGAATGGCATATAATAATAAACGCCTTGACCGCAAACTTGATTATTATCGTTCGCGAGAGGTTATAGAGCGAATGGCGGTAACGACATTGGCAAATCTTGATTTTGAGGCATTCTTTGATGAATTTCAGCCGACGGAGAATGATTTTGTATTTCTTGATCCACCATATGACAGCGAATTCAGCACATATGCTCAAAATGAGTTTACACGCGCTGATCATCTTCGTCTCGCTAATTATCTTGTTAACCACTGTCCGGCAAAATGGATGCTGGTAATAAAAAATACCGACTATATATACAATCTCTACAATCATCCCGGCATAAACATCCGTGCTTTCAACAAGGCATATCAGGTCAGTTTCATGAATCGAAACGACCGCTCGGTTGAACATCTTTTAATTACCAATTATTAATCATTCACCTCTCACCATCCATGAAAAAACTTACCGAAGGGGAACTTGTGCTTCCCGTACTTGCGTTTTTGAAGGTCAACGGCGGTTCTGCCACCATCGCTGAAATAAAAGATTACATTCTTAATACATATCCTCTGTCTGCGGCTGACTTGAAAATGTCGGATACTCGAAAGGGTGAACATGTATTCGAACAGCAGATACGTAATCTTCGAAGTCATGACAAACTTGGCAAACTTGGTCTTGCTGTAGGTATTCCTGGCGGCTTCCGTTTATTGCCTGGAATTGCTGATATACTTGATGATAATCCGGAGTGGCTTTTCGATATGATTTCAAGCCATACGACTAAAGCAGTCAGAAAGATTGTCGATAAAATTGATAAGACGCGCAAGGTTATCAGTCTTGACGAAGATGCGACTGAGGGTGTCGCTATGACAGCGCGAGAAGCTAAAAGGCGCAAACGCTCAGCAAAATTACGTAAAGCGGCTGTTGAGCATTTTTCTAGAGATGGCGTGATAGCATGTCACTGCTGTGGAATGACTTTCGAAGCTGTATATGGTCCTGAATTTGGTGAATCATGCATAGAGATTCATCATAAAAAGCCAATTTACACTTATGAAGATGCTGATGTCAGCAAGACAATAGCTGAAGCGCTTAAAAACGTCATTCCTGTCTGTCCTAACTGTCACAGAGTTATTCACAAACAGAAACTTTTCTCTGATGCTAAAATTGCAGCCTTGAAAAAGACATTGACGCATTAGCTCAGCCCTAATACTTTTCTTACTACAGGAGGGGCGGTGAAATAGGCTATTGCGATGCCAGACCAGTCGGCTACGATATCGAGAATATCGCCTGAACGACCTATGCCCATCTCTGTCTGGGCTATCTCGTCGATAATACAGAATCCCATTATCGCAACTGTAAGTATATTAAGGAATTTACGAGACACGCGTTTGCTTTTGTTTGCTCTCTGTTTGTCAAATACAATGGCTCCGAATAATCCGCCCATCATAATAGCGTGAATCAGTTTGTCGAGATGCGGGATTGCCGGCATTTCCTGGTCTCCCAATGGATTAGAACAAAGTGTGGCATAAAGCACTACAGCTAATGTGAGGGCTGAGGGCCAATATCCTTTTAAGAAAGTCAGTAATTTATTCGTTTGCCGGTTCATCGAGATAATTTCTTTGTTTAGGTAGTCTTACGGGTTTAACTGTTTTAGTCTTACCGGACGTTTTTTTGTGCTTTGTTTTGTCGACCTTTACAGTTGAATCCTTTTTGACGGCTTGATTTTCAATAACTGATGTCACGCTGTCACAAATCGCTTTGTCCCGTTCGTTATAACGCTCTGACCCTGAACAATCTTTTGCTATTAATCCAACAATTACGGCTCCCACAACAATAGCGACCACACTTAATGAAACGAGTTCGCCTGACGTCATTCTGAAAGTCTTTTTCATCGCCGTAACAGACTCTTTTAGATTAGTTTTGAAATCATTATCGCGGCAATCAGTATCGGTGCAAAGTAGCGGATGATTACCAGAACAACTGACGTAATGCGTGATTTTATTGTTCCGTTGTTGGTTATCTGTGACTTGAGCAGACCTTTGGGCGCGAACCAGCCGACATAAATGCAAACTCCCATTGAAACTAAAGGAAGAAGTACGTTGGTAGTAAAGGCATCGAGGGAATCGAATATCGTCATGTCGAAAATTCTGAACGAATTCAAAGACCCGAACGACAACGAGCATAATGTGCTCAGGATGAAGAGAGGTAACATGACTATCATGCAGGACTTGAAGCGTGACATGCCGAAACGGTCATGCATGAATGCTATTGAAACTTCTGCTATTGAAACGGTTGAGGTAAGGGCGGCAACGAACAGCAGCAGGAAAAATATTACCGACCACAATTGGGTGGCAGGTAGTTGGGAAAAGACTTCGGGTAGGGTGACAAAAACGAGTGTCGCGCCTTCAAGCGGGTGACGGTCAAGACCGAATGTCGTTACAGCCGGGAAGATTATACAGCCCATCATCACAGCGACCAGCAGACTCATCAGCGAGACTATGACTGAGGTACGTGTGAGTTTTGTGTCAGCGGGATAGTAAGAAGAGTAGGTGATAAG